>JBDSEC010000440.1:0-11878 GCA_039920205.1 Pyrinomonadaceae bacterium | reverse complement strand
GGGATCGAGCACCAGCAGACCGACGAGGTGGTGCAGTGCCTCAAATTGATCAGTAGACCGGGGTGCGAGAAGATCGTGCGCTATGCCTTCGAATACGCCAAACAACAGAACCGGAAGAAGGTGACCTGCTTCACCAAGGACAACATCATGAAGCAGACCGATGGCCTGTTTCACAAGGTGTTCGACGAGATCGGCGCCGAGTACAAGGACCTCGAGCAGGAGCACTGGATCGTGGACATCGGCGCCGCCAAGTTGGCCGACACACCCGAAAATTTCGACGTAATAGTTATGCCGAATCTGTATGGCGATGTCTTGTCGGATGTGGCCGCGCAGATCGCCGGCTCGGTTGGATTGGCGGGCTCGTCGAACATTGGTGAAAAGGTCGCCATGTTTGAAGCCATCCACGGTTCGGCGCCGCGCCGGGCCGGGCAGAATTTGGCTAACCCCTCGGGATTGTTCTTGGGCTCGGTCCTGATGCTGGTTCATATCAATCAGCCGGATGTGGCTGAATTGGCCCATAATGCGTGGCTGCGTACGATCGAAGACGGCGTGCACACGTACGACATGTTTAAGGAAGGCATCTCGAAAGAGAAGGTCGGCACGCGCGAGTTTGCCGAGGCCGTGGCCGCGCGCATTGGTCAAAAGCCGGAAACCTTGAAAGCCGTCACTTACACCGCGAATATCGTCGATGCCGATCCGAAACCGATCTTCTCAACGCCGGAACCGCAGAAGAAGGACCTGGTTGGCGTGGATGTTTTCCTTGATTGGTGGAAGGGATCGTATTACGGCGTCGCGAATGAATTGGGCGCCTTGGTCGAGGCCGTCAATGGCGACGGATTGAAACTACAGGCCATCGCGAACCGCGGCGTAAAGGTTTACCCGGGCGGATTTTCGGACACGTTCACGGTGGACCACTGGCGCTGCCGCTTCGTGGCCGAAGCGGGCGAGGGAACCGCCGTCACGCACGGTCAGGTCATCTCGTTGCTGCAACGACTGGATGCGGCCGGGCTGGACGCGATCAAGACCGAGAATCTTTATAACTTTGACGGCGCGAAGGGCTATTCGGCCTAGTTCCAATGAAACTGGGTCGATTTTTTGAGGTTCTACTCAGAAAGGACGAGGTTTTTCGCCTCGTCCTTTTGCTTTGTTTGACTTGTGCCGCGGGGACAAATGTCCCATACTATCGGACAGATGTCTATGGTGTTCCGAGGATACAAGTAATGAACATTGAACAAAAGCTAAACAAAGAAATTTCAACAATTATTACTTTCTCGTTGACCGATCCCCCTTTAAAGAGGGGACGCAAGACCAAGAAGGAACTGACCTATAGCGAATTTTTCTCAGATAAAATGATGATAATCTCGCTGATTCGGATCGGGGTTCCGTATTCTTTGTTCGAACTGATCAAGGCCGTTACTCCGTTTAGTGAAGGCGATTGGGCCTCCTTTCTAAGCATTTCAAACAAGTCGCTGGTTCGCTATAAACAGGAATCCAGATCATTCAAACCTATTCAATCTGAGAAGATACTGGAAATGGCAGAGGTTGCGCAGGCAGGTACGGAGACATTTGGTGATATGGAACGATTCAAGCTTTGGCTCGACACTCCGAACTTTTCTTTAGGAAACCTTAAACCGATCGAACTGCTTAGAGATTCGTACGGCAAAGAGATGGTGATCGCGGAACTCACCCGGATCGATCACGGGATTCTAGTCTAATGGAAGCATTTAGACTCGCGCGCCAGAAATACGCGGTGCCGCTGACCGGGAAAGGTGCCGCGTTAAAGGGCGCCAGATGGAATTCTGTCGGCGTTGAACTTCTTTACACTGCCTCAAACCGCTCCTTGGCGATGGCCGAAGTTGCGGTTCACTTTACTTTAGCAACGCTGCCGGTTGATTTCGTAATGGTGAGCATTTATTTGCCGGACAATATAACGGTGCAAAAATTGACGGAGAAAGATTTACCTATTGATTGGAATGCTTATCCTCATCCCGTCTCCACTCAGGCCATTGGCGACGATTTTGTCGCGGCGAATCAGCATTGTGTGCTGCAGATCCCGTCCGTGGTGACGCACGGCGACTTTAACTTGCTGATCAATCCCAACCAGGCGGAGTTTTGTAGGGTAAAAGTAATTGAGGTCGCAAAATTCCCATTTGATAAGCGGATCTTTAAGTAGGATCGGGTGCAATTAAAAATGCGAGTTGGTCGCTGAAATATTAGAAGAAGTTGCGCCAAGGCACGGATGGCAACAGGTTTTCATTTCTTCGCGTCGAAAACGGCGACAGGAAATCGCTGTGAAACTTCTGGATGCGGCGGGAAGCGATTCGCGCGCTGAAGGTGTGCAAAGGCGGTCTGGTGCCCCTTCAGGGCACGTACACTAAATCGAACTAACCAGAAGCTGCGCAAAGACTTGCATGTGGCTTTTTTCTCGCTGCGCCTTCAGCGCAAAAAAGTAACGGCCGATGCGAACCCTAATCTTGCGCTTTTGATTGCAACCGATGAGCTCCTAAAAGCAGATGCGCACTTCGTCCTTTATCCATTATTTGTTACATTAAGGGCACGATGTCCGTTCCGGAAAATGATCTGCCACTGGTTGCAGTGATCATGGGCAGCAAGTCCGATTGGGAAACAATGCGTCACGCCGACGAGGTCTTGACCAAGTTCGGCGTGGCGCATGAATGCCGCGTGGTTTCGGCGCATCGCACACCGGCGCTGATGGCCGATTTTGCGCGCGAGGCCGAGGGGCGCGGCCTGGAAGTGATAATTGCCGGCGCCGGCGGTGCCGCCCATTTGCCGGGCATGGTCGCGGCGCAAACTTGCGTTCCCGTGCTGGGCGTTCCGGTGCAAAGCCAAGCGCTGAGCGGGATGGATTCGCTGCTGTCGATCGCGCAGATGCCGGCAGGCATTCCCGTGGGAACCTTGGCGATCGGCGCGGCGGGCGCGACCAACGCGGCATTGCTAGCGGTTGCGATCTTATCCAATAGCCGTCCTGAATTACGCGAAAAGCTACATCAGTTTCGCGAGGATCAGACGACTTCCGTGTTGGATTCCAAGCTTTCCTAAAACCGTCATTCAATGACCAACCCCTACGCACCCATACTTCCCGGCGCCGCCATTGGCGTGCTTGGCAGTGGTCAGTTGGGACGCATGTTTGCCATCAGCGCGCGGCGGATGGGATACCGCGTTCATACTCTTTCGCCCGAGTTCGATACACCTACCGGTCAGGTTTCGGATCACGAGATCATCGCCGATTATTCCGACCTCGCCGCGGTGCGGGAATTCGCGCGCGGCGTCTCAGTAGTCACCTTTGAGTTCGAAAATGTTCCGTCGGCCACGGCCGCCGCAGCCGCGGAGTTAACTCCGGTGCGTCCGGCGGGCGCAGTCCTGCACACCGCTCAGCATCGATTGCGCGAGAAGACCTTCTTGGCCCAACACAGCTTTCCCGTGGCGCCGTTCCGCCACGTGCGGTCGTTGAATGAATTGAGAGCGGCGTTGGGCGAGATCGGATATCCCGCGGTGTTAAAAACGGCGGGATTTGGCTACGACGGGAAAGGCCAATCCAAGATCACCAGGCCGGCCGACGCGGAAAATGCCTGGAGGGTGATGGGCGGCGCGGAAGCGGTGTTGGAAGGCTTTATCGATTTCGCATGCGAGTTATCGGTGATCGCGGCTCGTGGCGTCGATGGCGTGATCGCCCATTACGCACCGTTTCGCAACGAACATCGCCATCACATTTTGGATGTTTCAACTTGGCCGGCGGGTCTTTCGCCCCAGATAGAGACCGAAGCAATTGCGATCACCCGTGGCGTGTTAGAACAGTTGGACTTGGTTGGGTTGCTCTGCGTGGAATTCTTCCTGACCACGGACGAGCGGCTGCTGATCAATGAATTGGCGCCGCGCCCGCACAATTCGGGCCACCTGACTTTTGATGCCTGCGTTACTAGCCAATTCGAGCAGCAACTGCGTGCGGTGTGCGGGTTGCCACTGGGCTCGACCGATATTTTGCGGCCGGCCGCGATGGCTAATCTGTTGGGTGACCTTTGGAATGACGGCGAACCTGATTGGGCAGCGGCGTGTTCGTATCCGGAGGTGAAACTACATCTTTACGGAAAACTCGAAGCGCGTCCGGGAAGGAAAATGGGTCACTTGACCGCGATGGCGGCCACCGCCGAGGAATCACATCGGGTGGTGATCGCTGCGAGAAATGCGGCGAGTCGAACCAAATAGCACGTGTCAACCGGCTTTGTGGTCGAGTGCCTCCTGAAAAAGCTGCTCGGTCTGCTCGACCATCCGCTCTACCTTGAATCTTTCTCGCGCAACTCGTTGTGCCGCTACTCCCATTCGCTGGCGCAAGGCCGAACCGGCCAGAAGCGTAGAGATAGAACTGACCAGCCCCGGCACATCACCGATCGGCGTCAATTTCCCGTTTGACCCATCGGCCAAGATCTCGCGAGCCCCTTCGGTGTCCGTCGCTACCACCGGGCAACCAGCCGCCATCGCCTCAACGATCGCCAATCCGAATGATTCGGAATGCGAGGCAGATACGAACAGGTCAAACGCTCTCAACCACGGCGCCACATCCGGTACCAGCCGCAATAGGTGGACCCGTCCACTGAGTGAAAGTTGATCGATCAAACGGTTCAAACTATTAAACGTGTATTCATCGCCCGGCGGTTCATCGCCCACGATCACGAAATGAACATTCGGCATCGTCTTGGCCACGACGAAGGCAGCAAGTATGAAGTCCTCATGCCCTTTTAACGGGACGAGACTTCCCACCGAACCGACCAACAGCGTGTCCGGCCCGACTCCCAGTTGTTTGTGGGCCAGCTGAAGACTGTCAATCCGGTCGGGGCGCGCGAAACGATCAAGATCGACCCCGTTATGGATCACACGTATGCGTTCGTCAGAGATGATGCGTTGCGCCAGTAGACCCTGCCTGACCGCTTCCGACACCGCGATCGCATAGGCAGCGCGGCCAAAGGTCAGCCGGTTGAACCGGCTCAATCGAAACAACACATGCCGGGTCAAAATCAGTTTCGCGTTCGCCGAACCGCGCACCGCAAACGCCGCCAACGGATAGTCGCGGGCCAAATGCGCGTGCACAATATCAATTGATCGTTCGCGGACCAGCCGGCGTAAAGCCAACGCGCTGGAGAGATCCATCGCATTGCGTAAAGGCAGGAGATGAAGCCGCGTCACGGGAAAGGTCGACAAATGCGAACGAAGCGGCGAAAGGGGGCGGACGGCGAGGTCCACCGACTGACCGCGATGCACCAATCCGCTAACCAGATCCAGCAGATGTCGTTCACCACCGCCGATCGATCCGGCCGAACTTATTTGCAGAATATTCACGGATGATGTGGGTGGCGCCGGAACGCGCTCACGCAGATGGAAAGAGCGGCAACCGGACCTCGATGCGCGTACCGTCGCCGGGCGCGCTCAACACCGTACAGCGTCCACCGTGCCGGGCGATGATGCCTTGCGAAGCGGAAAGGCCCAAGCCGGTTCCCAGATCGCCCTTGGTGGTAAAGAACGGTTCAAAAATACGGCTGACGATCTCGGGCGGCATGCCGCGACCCGTGTCGGACACCCAGAAAACAGCGGCGTCGAATTCGGCGACGGCGCCCAATTCGATGGAACCTCCGTCCGGCATGGCGTCGGCCGCGTTGAACAGAAAGTTGATCAGCACTTCGCTCAACTCCGCGGGATCTCCCAAAGCATAAACAGGACCGTCGTTTTCAATATTCACGGTGATGCCCTGGCCCGACTGCGATTTCTGCCATTTGGGCCGCGCGATCTCGACGCTGGCGGTCATTACTTCCTGGAGATTGACCTTAACAAACTCGTCACCCTGTTCACGGCGGGCAAAATTCATGATGCGCCGTAGCGTTTGCGACCCGTCCGAGACCGCCCGGGTGATGGCTTCCAAACTGTTGGTGGCGGATTCGTCGCCTTCGGCTTTGCGCAAAAGTAATTGAGCTCGCGATTGGATCACGGTGAGCACGTTGTTCAGATTATGGGCGACGCCGGCGGCCAATTCACCTACGGACCGCAATTTGTCAGCCTGAGCCATTCGTTCCTGCTGACGCTTGCGCTCGGTAACGTCACGCATGTAGATCAACAGACCGGTGACCGCGCCATCGCGCCATAGCGGAGCGGTGTGGACCTCGACGTCACGCGTCTCATCGTCGGTACGGAGGGTTTTCAATTCGCATTCGACCTCTTCGCCGGACAGGGTGCGGGTCATGGCATCGGTGGCGGTCGCGGACGATTCGGCGGCGATAAAGTCCAGCACCGGGCGGCGCAGGACCCCGGTCAATAAATAATTGTTGGCTGCCTCGGCACGTTCATTCATCCAGACGATGCGACCTTCGGTGTCCAGGCCATAGATCTCGTCCGGCGAGAGGTCAGCAAGGCTGGTCATGAACGCCTTGCGCTCCATCGCCTCTTTCTCGGCGGCACGCAAACCGGAAACATCGCTTGCGGTCACAATGGCTTGGCCGGTGGAATTGCCCAGCAGATCTTTGATCGGGAATACCTTGATAACGGTGGGTTGATCGCGCAGGGGGCCGGTCAGGAGTTCGATCTCGGCAGGCTCGTCTCGTGCGAGGGCACGATCGACCACGCATTCGGTGGCTCCATTGACGCCCCAAAGCATCTCGCAACATCGCAGGCCCTGCAATTCGATTGCCGACGAACGATTCTCCAATCTCGAGCCCGCCTGATTAACTCGGACCACGCGTTTGTCGGCACTAAAAAGATAGAGTGCCTCGGGCAAGGCATCCATCACCGCGGCAAACGCCGCCGTCCCGGGCTTGACGGTGCGGGCGATGGGCTCCGCTGTCGCCGGTTCGTAAATGTTCTCGGGACTGGTTTCCATGAATGTCTACTCTAAGGATGTTACCAGAACGAGCAGAGTTTCTAAACTGAAAAGCAAAAAAAGAAAGGGCGTGCCCTCCCAAAAGAAAGCACACCCTTTAGTAAAGCACTCGATACCAGTTCTAGAACTGGAAGCGAGCGGCGAACTGGATCTGACGTTCACGGAACAAGGTTGAACTTGCACCATTGGTCGTGCCAAAAGCCGCATTATAGGTAAGCGTCGAAGACGGCGGCGCCGGTGCGACTGAATTGGTAAGCGCATAGAACGCCGTATTTACACCCGTCACTTGGGTACGGTTGAAGATGTTGAAGAATTCACTAAGGAATTCAACCTTCACGTCTTCAGTGATGCTGAACCGGCGTGAAACACGCAGGTCAACATTCCAAATGTTGGGTTGGCGGAACGAATTACGCGGAATAAAGGGGAATCGCGTCGAACCTTGCGAACCGTTTACACCATTTACGCCGCCCGTAACATTACCCGATACTGTGCCGTCGTACGCACGACCCGAGAAATACTGATAGATAGGCGCGATCGTCCAGTCGTTCAACAACCACTTGGCTGCCGAGTTGTCTGAACTCTTTGAAATAGGAGTCGGCGACCAGACCACGCTGGCTACGAACTTATGCGGAACGTCCAATCCCGAGGTCCCACCTTCCGAACTCAGATTGAACACGTTGCTGGGGCTATTTCCTTGCGTGAACGTAGCCGAATTCTGGTTCGAGTCCGTAGCGCGCGATCGCGTGTAGCTGACCATGAACTGAAGGCCATCGCTAAAGCGACGATTAGCCTGCAATACGAGGCCGGTGTAATCCGATTTAACGATGCTGGCAACTTCCGTCATTTGGCCGAAACCCGCATTCGGTCGCGGAGTAGTAATGATAGGGCCGGTAAACGATTGACCACCAAACGGTCCACCAACTACATTGTAAACTCGCGTGGTGGTGGGCGGGGTCAAGTTGCGATCTAAGAAGGTCGGCAATTTACGTCCCAAGCTAAACAGGAACGAAGCTGAAACAACCGTGTTCTTCATGACTTCACGTTCAAATACGAAGTCACCTTGATGGATCTCCGGCTGACCGAATCTCGGGCTGAAGTACTGGATAGCTGCCGTTCCAGCCGGAGCCGCGGCCAAAATAAACGGGTAGATCGGCGAAGTTGCCGACGCCGGACTGATCGACGCCTGTAACTGTCCGAGCGGGTTACCGGTATTGGTAAGCGTGTTAAGAATGGTCGAGTTTTGGACGCGGCCAAAATAGATGCCGTATCCCGCCCGAACCGAGGTCTTGCCATCTGTGGTTACGGCATAAGCCAAACCAACCCGGGGACCAAAGTTATTCTTATCGCTTACGTGTAAAGAAGTCGCTTGATTGACCGTCAAACCAGTGTTAGGCACCGCCGATGTGTCGACGTTAGCCAAAAACGGTTGGGGGGTTTTCTCGTATTCCCAACGCAGTCCCAAGTTAACCGTCAAGCGCGATGACGCGTGCCAGTCATCCTGCAAATAGAAAGCGATGTCCGTGGTCTTTACCTCAAACGCTGTCGGCCCAAATCCCTGAGAGAGGTTGCTGGTGTAGCATCGACCGCGAAATCTCGTCGGGGCCGGTACTGGTCCACCTACGACCGATCGCACTCCGTTCGTAGACGAACAAGGAATTGTTCCCGGAAGTCCAGCCGTCGCATTGAGATAATCAATGATGTAATCATTGATGTTATTGTAGGAAAACGCACCGCTCTCATTGCGCAGGTTGTCCAACACATCCTTGACCGGCGTAAGGTCAACGCCGAACTTGAAGTTGTGGCTACCGCGTGTATAGGTAATGTTGTCAGTGAACTGCAACCGTTTCTCATTCGGATACTGACGTCGTTCAAGGAAGGTTGGTTTCCCGAATTCCAAACCGTTTGTCAAGAACACGTCCGGAGAAGTGCCACCCGCGCTGAGCGGTTCACCGGCGGCCGGGGGTTGCGAAAATTCGTATTCGAAATCCTTGCTCCACTGAAAGCGGAACTCGTTAACGATGGTCGGCGAAATGGTCGTCTGTAACCGCAACTGGAGCGTATCGATGTCGACAAAGTCATCACCGAAACTAGCGCGGCCCAAGGTGTTGGTCGCCTGGGTTTGAATACCAGCGGGTGAATCCCACCGCAGCCGGTTGTAGCTAGCCGTAAATAGATTATTCTCGTTTACTTGCCAATCAACTTTCGGGAAAAACAGTCGTTGGTCACCGCGACGTGGCACCGTGCCCGTAAGACTGTTCAAAAAGCCGAGCGCGCCGTTGATCTGCGCGTCAGAAAGATTACGTACGGGGTTCTTCAACGAACGATCGAAATTCTGCTGTTCAATAAGCGTTGTCCCAAGCGCCGTTTGGGTATTGGCGCTGGATAAGTAACTGGCGGTTGAGAAAACACTCAGGCCCGGAAAGTTGCGGCGTTGCTCGTCGTAGCTAAAGAAAAAGAAGACCTTGTCCTTTACGATCGGGCCGCCGATAGTACCGCCAAATTGATGACGTACGTCAACCGGTTTGATGGGGTTTATGGTGGTGACACCGCCGGCGAAAACACTCTGAAATGCAAGCGGGTTACGTGCGCCCCATTTGTTGTTGCGTTGATAGTAGAACGCATCGCCGTGAAATTCGTTGGTGCCGCTCTTCGTGACGGCATTCGTCACACCACCCGCGGCGCGGCCATACTCGGCCGAATAGTTCGAGGTGTTCAACTGAAATTCGCGGATCGCCGATTGGCTAACCGAATAGCCGATGCGAGTACGGCCACGCTCTTCCGAAAAGAAAGCTTGGTTGTTGTCGCCGCCATCAACCGTATTGTTATTCAACAACCCCGAGATGCCACGGAAACTGATCAGGCCAAAGGTACCGTCCGGTGTAGTGCCGGGCGCCAAAAGCGCAAAATTGGACCAGCGGCGGCCGTTGATCGGCAATTCGTTGATCGAAGTTTGATTGATGTTCGAGGTGAATGCCTTGTCATCCACGTTGACCAACGGCGCATCACCAGAGATAACGACCTCGTTCTTGCTGCCAGCAACCGCTAGAGCAGCGTCAATGTTGGTCACGTTACCGACTTCAACCGTGACGTTCGTCGTGGTGAAATCACCGAAACCCGTCCCCGAGATGGCGACGTTGTAGGTGCCGGGTTGCAAATTAGAAATGCGGAATCGGCCTTCACCGTCCGAAGAGGCGGTTTCGACTTTGTTGGTACCGGTATTCGTTACCGTCACTGTGGCACCCGTAACAACGGCACCGTTGGGGTCCGTGACTGAACCGCCGATGGCGCCCGTGTTCGTCGATTGGCTAAAAGCCACGACGCCGGCGACAGCGATGATCATCACAGCAAGAGAGAGCCGGATAAATTTAAACATATTTGGAGAACTCCTTAGACAAATCAGCAATTGTACAGATTGTTACCTACACCGAAAGGCGATAGGTTTTCCCAAAAGCATTTAGAACCTTGTAAACTAATTACTACAGGAAGATTGCATTTGGCTATTTGCCAAACAAATATCATGTCCGGCGTAGATTTCGCAAGCCTTACAAGGAAGTAAACATTGACTTAATTTAGCAAGAAAAACCGTTCACTCCGCAGCTTAATCCAGCGTTGGGTCATGACGACAGACGAAATCACCTGGAAATTGGCAAAGACCGTGCCGCGTTGATCGGTCAACGGTCGAGCCACGCAAACGTCGGCCAATCAATGGCTTAAATAATAGTATCCCTAAATGAGCACATAAACGGCACTCAAATACATGGATTTTATCCAAGAATCAGGATAAATGGATAAATTGAACGAAGAATTTTCAACCTGTGGAAAACTTTATATTTCCGCTATCCACGGCCGTTGATCGAACGGCACGGATCCACGAACGTGGCCAACCGAGGCCTACGGATGCGTCATCGTCTCTGGTCTTACCAATTGATCGAACTCGTCGGCGGTTAACAACTCCAATTCCAGCGCGGATTCGCGCAAACTGATGCCTTTTTTGTGAGCATTTTTTGCCACCGCCGCGGCATTGTCGTAACCGATCTTCGGATTCAACGCCGTTACCAGCATCAAGGAATTCTTTACGTATTGTTCGATCTGCTTACGGTTAAGTTCTATACCGTTGACACAGTAATCGACAAAACCATGTGCGGCGTCGTGTAGCAACCGGACCGAATGCAAGTAGTTGTGGATCATCACCGGCTTGTAAACGTTCAGCTCAAAGTTGCCTTGCGAACCAGCGAACCCAATTGCGGCGTCGTTGCCAAAAACCTGGACTGCGACCATCGTGATGGCTTCGCACTGGGTCGGGTTTACCTTGCCCGGCATGATCGACGAGCCCGGTTCGTTCTCGGGCAAACTCAACTCGCCCAATCCACATCGTGGGCCCGAGGCTAACCAGCGAACATCGTTCGCGATCTTCATCAGTGATCCGGACAAAGTTTTCAGCGCGCCACTGGCAAATACCAATTCGTCATGGGCCGATAGCGCGGCGAATTTATTCGGATGCGACTTGAACGGCAGACCAGTTAGCTCAGCGATCTTGGCCGCTGCGCGTTCCGCGAATTCTGGATGGGCATTGATCCCGGTGCCGACGGCGGTGCCGCCGATGGCCAGATCCCTCAGACCGGGTAGGACCAAGCGCAAACGCTCCAGGTCGCGTTCGATAAGATTGGACCAGCCGGACATCTCTTGGCCCACCGTTAGCGGGGTCGCGTCTTGCAAATGGGTGCGCCCGATCTTTACGACATCGGCGAACTCTGTGGCCTTGGCATCGATCGCATCAAAGATCGATTGCATCGCGTCGATCAAGCTAGTGGTCCGTTCGGCCGCCGCGATATACATAGCCGTGGGAAAAGTATCGTTCGACGATTGCGACATATTCACATCGTCATTCGGATGGATCGGCTTCTTGCTGCCCAACACCCCGCCGGCGATCTCGATCGCGCGATTCGAAATTACTTCGTTCGCGTTCATGTTGGTCTGCGTTCCGCTGCCGGTTTGCCA
>JBDSEC010000439.1:0-21000 GCA_039920205.1 Pyrinomonadaceae bacterium | reverse complement strand
CAACCTGCAATTCGCGTACTCGCGCAATGAACCAATCCTGCGCTTCGGCCCCGTACCATTTTTCGCGCGATACCCACTCCGCGTTTCGACCGAGCGAATCGGCCTTGGCCACTCGATACAGCAGGTCCGGTTCAACGCGTCGGGCCAATCGGCGCAAGGCGCCTGGTCCGATCTCGTCGCGCTTCTTATACAACTCGCCGGGCTTCAAATGGTCGCGTACTAATGCGATCACCTGACCACGCACATCATAACCGTCCAGGGTATGAATGTTTAATCGGTCCAACAACGATTCCGTAGGTTCAATGCCCGCTTCCTCGTGTCCGCGTGACCGCCAACGGCCTTCCAAAAACTCAGTAGTCGGTGGTTTACCGAGATCGTGACAAAGCGCTCCCAGCATGACCGCTACTTGCTTGGCATACGGCAAATCGTCGATAACTTCCCGCGCGCGATCCACCACCAACTTCGTGTGAACCCAAACGTCACCCTCAGGATGCCACTCCGGATCTTGTGGAACGTCGATCAGCGCCGCCAATTCGGGAAACAGGCTAGATATAACTCCGAATCGATGGAGCCATTTCAGCCCGATCGAAGGTAGCCGGGCCAACAGCAGCAGCTTCCGTACCTCGCCCCAGATCCGTTCGCCGGGCAGGTCCGTTACGTCAATGGAGCCGCACAGCGCTACGGTTGCCGGTTCGATCTCAAATTCAAAGCGGGCCGCGAACTGACAGGCGCGCAAGACGCGCAAACTGTCCTCGGCAAAAGTGTCGGACGAAACGGCGCGCAATACCTTGCGCTTTAAGTCGCCCTGTCCGTCGAATGGATCTATCACTTCCGCGTTCAGCGGATCCCACATGATCGCGTTGACCGTGAAATCGCGACGTCGGGCGGCGTCCGGGACCGACATGCCCGGGTCACCTTCGACTACGAACGCCCGATGACCGCGTCCCGACTTACGTTCGCGCCGCGGCAGCGAAACATCCAGGTCGTTGCCGATCTTATATACCGTGAACGACTCGCCTACGGTATTCACGCGTTCGAATTTGTCGACGATGCCGCGTAGCCGTTCCGCTTCGACCTCGAAAACCTCGACGTCCCAATCCTTCGGGACTTTGTCCCTCAACGCATCGCGAACACAACCACCGACCAAAAGTGCTCGGCCACCCGCAGTTTGAACCTCTGCGACAAGCCGTGTAACGCTTTCCGGGAGGGACGGAAACAGCCTCAGTCTGTGGATATCCATTATCTCAAAGGATCAGTCTGTCGCGGCCGGCCCGCAGATCAATCGTCGACCATGATCTGCACACCGCGAGTCGAGGGCAAGCAACTGATGATCTGCGCGCGTTCGATCTTGGTCATATCCGACTTGGGGGTATGCCAAAGTTTTACCCAAAAGGTACGCGTTGCGCCATGGATGGCAAACGTCGAACCGTCCATCATCACCGGTACCGGCTCGGCGATCGCTCCACCGCGCAGCACTTCGAGTAACTCGGGAATGTGCGGCCGGTATTGGTCGAATTGGGCCAATATCGCACTGTCCGCGATCTCGGCCGGCGGCAATTCCACCGGCTCGCCCGATTCCAAAAGCAGGCGGGATTCCGTCTGCTCGTTCCGCTTTTTTACGACCGCCATAACTTACTTCTTTGGCGCGATGTTATTCGAATTGGTCGCGGCTGGTTCGATGGTTTTTTCCTGCTTGGGCTGGTTATAGTAGAAATAACCGCCTACGACTGCTGCGATCAGAACCACGCCTAGACCAAGTACGACAGCGACGCCAATACCGATCAACAGTCCCTTGCTTACTTTTCCGGATTCGCCAGATCTAACGATTCTCATCTTCGTTGCTCCTCGGGTTATGCCGTCTTAGGTCCCAAACGGGTTTGCAAATGTTCTCGCAAATCAGAAATATTGACACGTTCTTGGCCCCAGGTGTCGCGATCGCGAACCGTCACCGCTGCATCTTCCAGCGATTGATGGTCCACGGTAACGCAGAAAGGTGTCCCCACCTCGTCCTGCCGGGCATAAAGCTTACCGATCCCGCCGGTGTCATCGTAAACAGCGCGCATCGTTGGCTGCAACGTCCGTTTGATCTCTTGGGCCAATCCGACGATCTCCGGTTTGTTTTTGGCCAACGGCAGCACCGCCACTTTTATCGGAGCCAAGGCTGGATCCAGCTCCAACACTACGCGTTTTTCACCTTTATCCGTAACACGTTCCGTATAGGCATCCATCATGAACGCCAGCAGGCTGCGGTTAACGCCGGCCGCTGGTTCGATCACGTAGGGATAATACCGCTCCTTGGTTGCTTCGTCGAAATAGGAAAGGTCATCGGTCGAGTCGGGATTGATCCGCTTCCCTTCCGCATCTTCCGGCTTCTTGGAATGGGCCCGCAGATCGAAATCGGTCCGGTTCGCGATACCCATCAATTCGTCCCACTGTTTGGTCTCGTCCTCGCGCTCGGGAAAGAACCGGTAGTGAATATCGACGGTGCGTTTGGCATAGTGCGCCAATTCTTCCTGGGGCTGTTCGTACAGATTCAAATTGGCCGCCTTCAAGCCTAATCCGGTGAACCAATTGTAACAATGGTCGATCCAATATTGATGGAAGTCTTCATCGGTGCCCGGCTTTACGAAGTACTCCATTTCCATCTGCTCGAATTCGCGCGTGCGGAAAATGAAATTCCCCGGCGTGACCTCGTTCCGGAACGACTTTCCGACCTGGGCGATCCCGAACGGGATCTTTCTGCGCATCGTGGTCTGCACGTTCAAATAATTGATGAAGATCCCTTGCGCGGTTTCAGGCCGCAAATAGGCCAAGGCGGTGGGATCATTTTCGTCCGCGACCGCACCCAGCGTCGTGCGAAACATCAAATTGAATGGCCGCGGATCGGTCAGATCGGTAGATCCGCAATTCGAGCATTTGACCAGCTTTCGGCTGAGTGCGTCCTCCAGCGAGACAGTTGACTGGTCAGCAAACTCTAGTTTGTCTGCCCGCCACCGGCTTTGACACTTACGGCAATCCACCAGCGGATCGCTGAAGGTTTCTTCATGGCCCGAGTATTTCCACACCAACCGATTCAAGATCAATGAGGAATCGAGCCCCTCCATGTCATCACGCTCGTGCACCATCCAGCGCCACCAAGCCTGCTTAATGTTGTTGGCCAATTCAACACCCAACGGACCGTAGTCCCAGGAACTACCCAATCCTCCATAAATATCCGAGGAAGGAAAAACAAAGCCACGCCTTTTGGCCAGACTAACAATGGTTTCAATATTGGGTGCCGACACGTTTGTTACCTAACTGACAAATTCAGGTTGACCGCAGCCAGTAAAACAAAAAGAGGAGCCCGATCCACAACGCTCCTCCAACCTCTAACCGATGTTAGATACCTGGCGCACTCGTAACGAACGCAACCCGAACCTTGGTTTCGAGCCACCTCGCAATTAGTGATGTCTCGTTTTTACCGGAAAAACTGCATAAATTCAAGCGAAAAGCCGTGAGGTCGATGACCTCACGGCTTTCCTTCGGCTATGGCAACCGAATCAAAGAATAGTCTACTACCGCGAACGCTTGCGCGTCGGTTTGGCTTGGTCCGTTGCCGGGGCGCTTGACGCCGGATTCGGTACCGGTGGTTCGGCACCCGGGGGAACCAGCCACATTTCAATGAAAGTGGTGTCGCTATAGCCGCCATTTACCACCACTAAGCGACCGCGGTCGATGCCGCGAGTGTTAACCAAGTAATCCATTGAACGCGTAGCCCAACGATCGGCACTGTTAGCACCGCTCTGTTTTCCGCCGTACACGATCAAATACCCGGTCGTGGTCGGTTCAGTTTGCAATTGGATCGCAAAGTTGTCTAAACGCGCCTTTTCATCGTCAAATGCGATCAGCGGGCTCGTATCGAATTTCCGTTTGTCGGGCGGCGGCGGGATCGACGAAACATCTACGCCGGTCTCGGCCATCGCCGTGCAACGTTCGTCACCGTAGCCGGGATTGATCTTTAGCGCCGCAGTAACTCGTTGATCACCAATACCAGTCGTGTCAACCACCAAGGTAGGACCATCCGACGGGCCAACGATCTTCACATTGCTGGGAGCAACCGTCCAGGTATAAGCCAATGGGCGCGTACCCGTGTAGCTGACATCCGACGCAAACGTTACGATCTCACCGTCCTGAACCGCTTCTTTCGCGGTCACGGTCGGACGGTAGGGACAGGGTGAATAGAGCGGCTTGCGCGTGTAAACCAAGCAAATGCAGTTACGCGTACCACCAACGACCTCAACATTCTGGGACCAAGGCTTGCCCGGGAACAGAACTTCGACGCGATGCGGTCCTTTGCTTAAGCGCAACGGTTCGATCGGGTTGTTGCGATCGGCAGTTTTTCCATAGGCCTTGCCATCGACCAGCAGATCGAATCCGCCCGGTGTCGTTTGAACGGAGATCAAACCCACGTCTTTCGGGATCTTTTCCGACTTTTCCTTGGCATTTGCCGTCAACGACGGGGCGAAAGTCAGCGCCATCAGAAAGGCGATCGCAGCCACAAATTTTAGGTTAATGAATCGCATTTTCGTTTATCCTTCGATGTTTTCGACGTCCGCTGCCTGATCACGTTCGCGACGATAGCGGCGGCGAACGCCGGCGCCCAGCGCCAACAATCCACTGCCAAAGAGCAACAACGTCGTCGGCTCAGGCACGGGTGGCGTGGGCGTCGGCGTGGGCGGCGGCGTCGAGGTGCACTTCGGATCCGGATATTCGCATTTATGACGCTTTATGAAGAAGAACGGCACCGCGATCAGCCCCAAAAAAGGCCACCAAGGCACGCCGCCGCCGGCGGACGGTATTGGACAATCGCAATCTTCTTGAGTTACTTCAACGATCTCGCCCGTTTCAACCGTAGGACCCTCTTGCTGTGAGTCCTGCGACGCGTTCGGATCGATCGAAGTCGAAGCGGATGTCGTGGTTGCCGAGTTCGGTTGAGTGGACAACCGCAATGAACTAGTTCCGCCGGTAGCGCGGGTGCCCCCGCCCACTACCTGCTTTACGCCGGACATGCCGACCGGACCGGCGTGTGCCGTCACGGTGATGAACAAGCTAATTGCGAGAATTACCGCGACGTGGCGATAGGCTCGATTCCTCATAAAAAGTTTCCTGTTGAGTTGACCTTGGGACTCGATTTGAGACGTTTTCCTAAGTAAATTGTCTAGTTTTGCAAAGACATACCCGCGGCGTAAGAACCTTACGCGCTCTTGTGTTTACTTCTTCCAACGTAAAAACACTATCAATTCAGCATGTCTTCCAGAATTTGTCTGCCAAATATTATGCATTTTCACATTTCTGTCAAGCAATTAGGCCAGCAAGAAGGCCAGTTGCAAGTGACGGAGGGTGCAATTCAATGTGCGATGTAACAAATTGCCCGGACTGGGCTGGCCGAGGAAGCCCGCCCCCAAGGCTCCACTCCTCGGTTGAGGAGGGGCGGACGCCGAAGGCGTCGGGGGTGGTCGATCTGAAAATGTTCCGCGCAGCGGTCCTCTTTCATGGTCCGTGAGGTCAAATCTTCTCCCTTTAAGAATTGTTTTTTTCGGCCGGTTTGCCGAAATCGCGGTCCGGTGAAAGCTGATTTCCCTGTAAAAACGCATGTTTCGCCTTTGAGATGTCACGTAAAGTGCAACGAACGGTTTTCGCGGAGCGCCAAAACGCTCCAATGCTCGGCTGAGGAGGGGCGGACGCCAGGGACGAGGTGTCAGGTCGGAGCCAGATGCGAAAGCGACAGGTTCTTCGCTTTTCCGGCAGCTCACGGCTAACCGCTCACCGCTCACTTTTGCTTGGGCTTCTCCTTTCAAGAATTGTTTTTTTGACGTGGTTGGCGAAAAACGTCCTCCCTCGGAAGCGGATTTCCTAGCAAAAGACACATACTGTACTATTTTAATACCGTATCTAATGGGACGAACCGTTTTCGTCTGATCACGGTTGAGGCGACGCAGGAGCGAGGTATTTGCTTTCATTATTTATTTATCCACTATCCAATGCCTATCTCCGGGCCGTTGAGGGATCGACCCGATTCAAATCTACCATGCCTGTCAACTGGCTTTCCTGGATTCGCGGCCAAGGCTCGCCGTAAATGGTGGCGTTAAGAAGGAGTCTTGCGGGTTGCGGATTACATTTCATCCCTGGCGGGACTAAGAGCGACATTGACAGCCACGCTCCCAGCTCCATCCGGAGCGAAATGTTAATAGAAACCGTCCACTTTAAGTTATTCCGAGCGCCGCGAGGGGTGTCGTCGGAGCTAAAGCCATGTTCCATCGTACGCATGCCTACACCTGCGCCGACCTCTTCACCGAATGGTTGGTAATCATACCGCCCGGCGACCCAGCCGTTCTCGTTCAGCACCGCGCGGACCGAACCCTGGTGGTCCGAGAGCATATACTTCACGCCGCCAGTACCCGACGATTCCGCGCCGCCGTATTCCGCGATCAATTTACCCCCGGCGTCATAGACCATATATCGCCAATTGCCGCCGACCTCGGTAGCCACGCGTTGGCCCATTCCGTCGTAAGCGGTGCGCATAAATTGCCACTAGCTTCAGCTAGTGGTTAGGCACTCTGATAACCGGCTTTAGCCAAATTATCTAAACGTAAGTTCCGTTCGGCTTTAGCCCTCGAACCGCTCAAAACCGGCCCGCTTCATAAATCCATTCAATTCATCACCAAATGACTTTGTCCGGTGATGTTCTTCTTGATTAGCGATCTACCGCCTTACGCCAGGTACGAGCGACGGACTAACGGATACCGCAACATATTCATCTTGCCAGCCAAATTTGCCGCGAGTAAGGTTGTTCTTATTCACCCAATGAGAAGACTCACCCTTGACCAATCGAACTATATTCTCGATCTCTTGTCCACTTCCTAGCAAGATCAAGCAGTGCACGTGGTCCGTGTACCCGCCAATGAAATCAAGGTAGATCTCTCTTTTTCTGGGCGTTGTCTCTGATGTGTTGGAATACTTTTGGGCGAATTGAATTGGTAAGCAACGCTGCACGATTCTTAGTGGACCATACGAAATGGATCCAGACTTTTACAAATGACATACTCCTCTCCGGTTAGCTAGGGCTAAAGCCGTTCGGAAAAGCATTCAACAGAGTTCGGCTAAAGCCATTTGTGAAACCACCTTCCCCTAGCTAAAGCTAGGGGCAATTTATCCACGCCGCTATCGCGACTCGGCGTCTGGCCCGACGGATAGGTTTCGCTAGTCTACTGACCGGCCAGGTTGAACGCTTATTGGATCGCGTAGGTCTGTGAACCCAACGAACCGTTGGTCCCGATGGTCTGTTGTTTCTTCCAGGTCCGGCCCATTTTGTCGTAATCGAACGCGATATCCGAAATAAAATGGAGTCATTTCACGTCCGGTGAGACGTATCCGCCCTCGACTCGCCTGGTTAATCACTAACGACGAAGCGCGACCAATAGTCAGGCCGGATTCCCATTGCTGCGCCTAAGTCGGACAATTCCTTTACGGTAGCAGCAGACACACAAATTTCATACTCATACAACTGAGTGCAGAAATTTTCCAGCGCGACCCCAGGTTCACCCGCAATGACAAGAGATTGCATATCTTCCAATTGACCCGCAGGAAAATATCCATCAAAGCCGTCTAGTATTGCGAGTAATCGCGATTCAATTTGCTCAAGATTCATATCAGTTCACCGGATGTGCAGTTACTATCCCTTCGCCAGCTGGCTCGACTATTACTCTAACGCGAATTCCGCCACGCACACCGGTGGCACTGAACCGGGCCGGAGCACCGCCTCTGGTATAAATGGACCCGGGTTTGCCACTCTGTTGGATCCAGGGAATTGCCGGATCCGTAGCAACGTCAGAAACCTCATGCATTATTTTGGGACCGGACCAAGATTCAAGTAATGGTGTTTTGCCCGGAGCACCAGGTAATAAGTGTCCACCGCCCCGGGGAATCGCGGCCCGGTCGGTCCCAATTGAATCTGGCTAATCCAAGGCACGGCAATTCGAATCCAAAGAAGCACCACTGCGACAAAAAAAGGCCCGTGCCGAAAGTGGCACGAGCCCCTGGTTA
This sequence comes from Pyrinomonadaceae bacterium, assembly GCA_039920205.1. Lineage (GTDB taxonomy): Bacteria > Acidobacteriota > Blastocatellia > Pyrinomonadales > Pyrinomonadaceae > JBDSEC01. Next base: position 12,918 of record JBDSEC010000439.1, on the reverse strand, counting down.
TCTACACCTAGCCTGCGGGACTTATTCCCCGCCGCCGGCGGCTTCCGCAGTCTGTTCTTCGTCACGCAGCACGGCTTTGCGAGAAAGTTTGATCTTGTTCCCGTCTTTGCCGATGCATTTGACCATGATCTGTTGTCCTTCACGCAGTTCGTCACGAACATCCTTGACGCGGCGATCCGCGATCTCGGAAATATGCAACAAACCGTCCGTTCCCGGGAAGATCTCGACAAATGCGCCAAAATCGACGATGCGTGAAACGGTTCCCAAATAGGTCTGGCCAATATCAGCTTCCGCCGTAAGACCGCGAATGCGGTCAACCGCGGCCTGGGCGGCTGCGCCGTCGGCCGTCGAGATCGAAACCGTACCGTCATCTTCGACGTCGATCTTGGCGCCGGTTTCTTCGACGATCGAACGGATCATCTTACCGCCCGGCCCAATGATGTCGCGGATCTTGTCCGGATTGATCTTGATCTGGATGATACGCGGTGCGAAGTCCGAAATATCCTCGCGCGGTGCCGACAAGGCTTGGTCCATGATCCCTAAGATATGCAAACGGCCCTTTTTGGCTTGAGCTAAGGCTTCGGCCATGATCTGCGCGTTAATGCCGGCGATCTTGATATCCATCTGCAGAGCGGTAATGCCCTCGGTGGTGCCGGTAACCTTGAAATCCATATCGCCGTAATGATCTTCGGCACCCGCGATATCCGAAAGGATGGCGTACTTGTTGCCTTCCATGACCAAACCCATCGCCACACCGGCCACCGGGCGCTTGAGCGGTACACCGGCGTCCATCATCGACAACGTACCACCGCAAACGGTGGCCATCGAGGACGATCCATTGGATTCCGTGATGTCGGAAACGACGCGCAAGGTATAGGGGAATTCCGATTCATGCGGCAACACCGGCTCTAAAGCGCGGCGGGCCAACACACCGTGGCCGATCTCGCGGCGGCCTTGACCACCGTAACGGCCGGTTTCACCCACCGAATAGGGCGGGAAGTTGTAATGGAGCAGGAAGCGGCGCTTTATCTCGCCTTTTTCCAGATCGTCCATATACTGTTCGTCATCCTTGGTACCAAGCGTCGTGGTCACGATCGCCTGCGTTTCACCACGGGTAAACAGCGCCGAACCGTGGGTACGCGGCAACCAGCCGACTTCGCAAGCCACATTGCGGATCTCCGAGAATCGGCGGCCATCGGGACGACGGCGTTGGTTCAGGATATCGTCGCGGAAAATGTTTTCTTTCAATCCGTCGAACAATTTCTTGGCCTTGGCACGTTTTTCCGGCGCATCTTCGGGATAGGATTCGATGACTTCCTTCTTCAGAGCGTCAACCGCCGCGTAGCTGTCCAGTTTGTCCTGACCGGCGGTATCCAAGGTAGCGCGCAAACGGTCGGTATATTTTTCCGCGAGTTCGGCAACCATCTCTTCATCGACCACGGGAGCGGTGACTTCACGCTTGACGATCTCGAGGGCCTTGAACAATTCACGCTGCCAACGGCAGAGCCGGTTGATCTCTTTGTGCGCCAACATCAGCGCTTCGACCATGATCTCTTCCGAAACCTCGTCCGCGCCGGCTTCAACCATATTAATGGCTTCTTCGGTGCCGGCCACGATCAAGTGCAACGAAGATTCGCGACGCTCGTCATAAGTCGGATTAACGACATAGCGGCCATCGATCAAGCCAATGCGAACGCCAGCAATGGGGTTCGGGAAAGGAATGTCGGAAAGGTAGAGGGCCATCGAGGCGCCGGTAATTGCGATCACGTCCGGATCATTGTCAGAATCGGCGGAAATTACGTTAGCAATTACTTGGGTCTCGTTTCGATAGCCGGGGGTGAATAACGGGCGGCAGGGCCGATCGATCATGCGGCACGTAAGGACTTCCTTCTCACTGGGCCGGCCTTCGCGCCGGAAATAGTTGCCGGGAATGCGTCCGGCGGCATAAAAGGCTTCACGATATTCCACCGTGAGGGGGAAAAAGTCGATGCCTTCACGGGGCGTGGCCGCGCCGACGGCGGCACACAGAATAACGGTATCACCGTAACGAATGATCACCGAACCATTCGCCTGTTTGGCGATCTTACCGGATTCTACGGACAATTCACGCTCGCCCAGTTTGATCGATTCTTTCAAATATTTTCTCGTTGCCATACTTACTCTCTTCTCCTGGTTTGCCGGCGCATCAACGCCGAGCCGTACCGCGCTAAATTTTCGTCTTACACGCGGCGTTCAATTTAGAATTTCGCCAAGTTGCGCAGGTTTCGTGAATTCTCGCGATATATCACAAAGGGTGTTTGTGTCTCGCGACGTACCACGATACCGGCAACTAAAAATAGAAATAGGCGACAGAAGCCACTTCGACGTGATGCTCCTGCCGCCTACGCTAAAATGCTCAGGAATTTTGCCGTACGCCTGCTTGCTTCCAGAAAACGCCGTCACGTTCGGCACTGGACCAAGCCCTTCGATAAGCGCCGGCTCTGTTTCTGGGTTCGAAGTAACCCTTATTCGATGCCGACCACCAATTACCCCGCCCCTAACGGCGAAGTCCAAGCTTTGCAACCACTTCGTGGTACTTTTCGATGTCGCGGCGTTTCAAGTAATCCAACATGCTTCGCCGTTGCGAGACCATCTTGAGCAGGCCACGACGCGAGTGGTTGTCTTTCTTGTGCGTTTTGAAGTGCTCGGTCAGTTCGTTGATCCGACGGGTTAGAAGGGCGACCTGAATTTGCGGCGAACCGGTATCCGATTCGTGCGTTTTAAAATCCGTAAGAATCGTTTCTTTAGTTTCTTTTGAAAGTGACACTGTTCTAGATGGTCCTCCAAGACCGCAGTAATCCTACCTCTAAGGTGGAAACCGCTAAATTTACGTACACATGAACTTAACACGCGGGCTGGGAGGCTGTCCAGTGAGGTTCAAAATGGGACACATCGGTGGGGGCAACTAAAAGTGAGGGTTGGCAAGAACACTTACGTCGGTTGTCTTGCGGTAAAGTCGTGTGTTTGTAGCCCCGTGTTTAGGCGGAATCGTTGAATGCGTGTTCCGTGCGACGTAACTCAGAAAGCTGGCAGCAGGCGGCTACAAAGCTCCCCCTCCTTGGGGACCACCCCGCCCTTCGGGCACCCCTCCTCATTTGAGGAGGGGAGTTAGGCAGGAGCGGAGCGAACGGGGTGGTTGTTCTGTAAAACTTGTGTTGCGAAGTCAGAATAGATATTGAAAGTGGAGTCCGGAACACCTACAGAACAACCACGCCCCACGGCCACGAGGGGCCTACCCAACTCCCCTCCCCGATTGAGGAGGGTGCCCGAAGGGCGGGGTGGTCGCATTGGAGGGGAGCTTTGCGCGCGATTTTTTGCTTGCTCCTCAGGACCGCATCTCATAAGTGGAATCGTTCCCAATCTGCTCTTCCAGTTCAGCGAGACATTCACGCTACGGTTCCGCCTAAAGGCGGGGCTACGAACGCTTGCTCAGCTTCGACCAACTCTCACTTTTGATTGCACCCCGCATCAGTTCACTGGGGTGGGGATGCATGGCTCTGGTGCCGGCATGACTGCTACAATCCCTTCGTCTGCAACCTTTTAAAGGTCGAAACGTACTAAACTGAAACTGTGAAGCTAATCGAAACCATCAAATTGGCCCTAACTGCTATCTGGGTGCACAAACTTCGGTCTTTTCTCACCTTGCTGGGAATGATCATTGGCGTTACCGCTTTTATCGTGGTCGTTTCGTTGATCCAGGGTTTTAATGTTTATGTTGACGAAAAGATCGCCGGTATCGGCTCTAAATCCTTTAGCGTGCAACGATTTAACCCGTTTGAAGATTTCAAGGATGTGGATACGATCGCCGCTGCGCAGCGCCGCAACAAGGACCTCACCTTAGATGATTTCGAATATCTCAAATCGCGGATGACCTTAGCGGGCCGGATCGGCGCGAAGTCGCGATCGAATACTGCGGATATCAAGCGTGACACTTACATCGTCAACGATGTAAGTGTCACCGGTGCCACACCGGTCACGGCAGACATAGATAATCTTGAGATCGGAGAAGGCCGTTTCTTCGCCGATCCCGAGAATGATGCCGGTATGCGGGTGGCATTTATCGGTTCCGACATTGCGAAGACGCTTTTTCCCACCGGTACAGCCGTGGGACAAGAGATCACGGTCCGAGGTATTCCTTATCGTGTGGTCGGCGTAGCGGCCCCCAAAGGCACCGTGTTCGGTATCCCCCAAGATAATTTCGTCACGCTCCCGCTGAAATCGTTTGTCAAAGGCTTCGGCCCCTTGCGCGGCAGCCGTTCGCTTTATTTTGTTATCACGGCCAAAGACGATAAGCGGTTTAACGACACGGTCGATGAAGCCCGTTTCCTGATGCGCCTTCGACGCGCGGTTCCGGCAAATGAAAAGGACAATTTTGGCATCGTGACCCCGGATGCGATCACTGGACTGCGCGACCGGATTTTTGGCTCGATCAGTTTTGTCGCTATGGTTGTGCCGGGAATTGCGCTGATCGTTGGCGCGATCGTCATTATGAATATTATGTTGGTGGCGGTTACCGAGCGGACCCGTGAAATTGGCATTCGGAAATCGCTCGGCGCCCGGCAAGGTGACATATTAAAACAGTTCTTGTTGGAATCGATCACGATGTCGGTTATCGGGGGTACGATCGGTTTGACCCTAGCCTGGATCATCGGGCGAATTATTACCGTGATGGTTAGCTTCCCCACGTATCTGTCGGTGGGTTCGGTGATTTTAGCGATCGGCGTTTCGACGGTGGTCGGGATCTTGGCCGGGATCATTCCGGCGTGGAAGGCTGCGCGATTAGATCCGATCGAAGCGCTCCGCGCTGATTAGCCAAAACAGATTTCGAGATAAGTTTATGAGATTGATCCGCAGCGATATTCTAGAAAACCTGAAAATGGCGCTTGCGACGCTCTGGGGTAACAAACTCCGATCGTTTTTGACCGTGATCGGCGTGTTGATCGGCGTGTTGGTGGTGATGATCATTGCGTCGGTCATCAGCGGTATCGATACGGCCGTTAAGACCGAGGTCGAATCGTTTGGCACCCGCTCGATCTATATCACGAAGGAGGATCCGGGCATTCATATTGGTCGGCGGTCGCGCGAAGAGCGAATGCGCAAAGAACTGACTTACGATGATGCAATGGCGCTCAAAAATCTGCCCGCAGTGGAATTGGCCGTTCCCTTCCTGGACATAACCAATAACTTCTTTGGGCAAAAGCTGATGGTTTCGGCGAACGGCAAAACCTCGAGCGCGGTGGCCCTACAAGGTACCCTTCCTGATTTTGAACGGGCGGGGACGCAGATCATTTCCGAGGGACGCTATTTTTCGCAGTATGAAAACGACGCGAACCAGAACGTTTGTGTGGTTGGTGACGAGGTGGCCCAGAGCTTTTTCCCCTATGGTTCACCGCTGGAGCAAAAGATACAGATCGGCGGCGATGAATATCGCGTGGTGGGTCAGTTGCAAAAGCGCGATCAGTTTTTAGGCGGCGGTGGCAGCGACAGTCAAAATAACGTTATCTATCTGCCGTTCAATGTCGCCAAGAAGTTAAAACCGAACGCCGACGATATCTATATTTTGGCCGTTGCTCGGCCGAACATGATGGACGAAGCATTGGACCAAGTTACGGATACCCTACGGGTACGGCGCGAGGTCCCCTTTAAGGATCCAAACAATTTCGGCATTCAAACTTCTGAAAGTATTTTGGATAGCTTTCGCTCGATCACCGCGGGCGTGGCGATCGCCATGGTGGTGGTTTCGTCGGTCGGGCTGATGGTCGGCGGCATCGGCGTAATGAATATCATGCTGGTTTCGGTGACCGAACGTACTCGCGAGATCGGTATCCGAAAAGCCATTGGAGCACGAAAAAGCGACATCATGTGGCAGTTCTTGATCGAAGCCATGACCCTGACCGGGTTTGGTGGTTTGATGGGCCTGTCATTGGGTTGGGGCTGCTCGCTTCTCATACGGCTGATCATTCCGTCATACGTACCGTGGTGGGCACCGGTCGGCGGTTTTGGCGCCAGCATCATCATCGGAATGTTCTTTGGATTGTGGCCGGCGTGGAAAGCGGCGGGGTTGGATCCGATCGAATCGTTGCGATATGAATAACGTGCCAAAATGGAGCTAGGGCCGACAACCACTTTGTTTTGATTGCCCGCCCAAGCATCGTTAATTATTGACCGCGGTTCAAGTTAGCCGATCGACCCGGGAAAGAACGTAACTACCAGAACAACGAAACCCAGCAGGACCGCAAAGATCGTAAGCGTAGTTGCCCAGGCAGCCGTACTGCTAACTTTCTCACCAGCGTTGCGTAGGCCCGTTGCCGAAAGCCACAACCGATAGATCGACAGTACCCCAATCGTAGCCGCGAGAACGAATAGGACCGGATTATTGGCCGGATCCAAAAGAACTCCCAAATTGTCCTGGATCAAAGTGTCCTGATTTAGGATCGGGTGAATATCGGTTGGATCCTTTACGTACAATAAAGGAAAACTGATCACTTTATTTATGATGACGATCGGTAAACTAGCATAAGCAGAAACTGAGAACGCTTGCCAGTAATTGATTCGTCCGCCGAAAATAAGGACCAATAACATCATCACAGCGCCAGCGATAGCCATTCTCAAGTAGCTTGTGACCATACCGGAAAATACGCCTTCAATTTGCTGGGTCTTCGATTGCAATTGTTTCAAGGCTATTTCATGTCTATCCTTAACCATATCCGCTGTCATCCAACCGCGATCCACGAATGATTGCAGTGTTTTGGTCGTCATCTGATCAGCGATTCGTTCAGGTGTAACTACTTTATTGAACGCGATCGAATAGGCGCCTGAGATCAGCGTGACAATTATCAAGGGTAGCAACCAGCTTGGATGCCGGCGAAAGCTCGCGAACACGGCCCCGGGCATATAGAACATGCCAAAAACTCTCTGGATCGCGGAAAGTTCGGGCCCGTCGGTTGGCTCCACTACCGGACGCGGAATAAAACTGAGGCCGAACATCAACAAACCCCAAAACATCCAGGCTGCACCCAGTCCGATCCCCCCAGGTAAAACCTTTATTATCCCGGCAAGTAGGACCAGCAGACCTATTCCAAAGACCACAAACGGAGCAATTCGACGCATAATCTGTTTCCTTATATTCAGTAGAAATTAACCAATACCCGATCAACCAGGGCGAGCGAACTTTTAAGTGGTACTTAGCCTAAATACGAAAGCTCGGACGACGAGGTTTCAGCTTTCGCAATTTCTAATCGATCGCGGGCCCGGCGGATTCCCAGCCGGCGACCCGAATACAGGCTACCGAATGGCCTGCTGACAATTCGCGTAGCTCGGGGTCGACTTGGGCGCATTCCGGGATCGCGCTGGGGCAGCGAGTACGAAAACGACAGCCCGAAGGAGGATCGATCGGTGTTGGCACATCACCGGTCAACACAATGCGATCGCGTTTGATCGTCGGATCAGGAACCGGTATGGCGGAAAGCAATGCCTGGGTATAAGGATGTAACGGCGTAAAATAAAGCGACGCGGACGGCGCAATCTCTACAATTCGACCCAAATACATTACCGCGACCCGGGTCGAAATATGTTCAACCACCGCGAGACCATGCGAAATAAAGAGATAGGTCAGGCCCAGGTCCCGTTGTAGATCCTGAAGCAAGTTGACCACCTGCGCCTGGACGGACACGTCCAAGGCGGAAACCGGTTCGTCCGCCACGATCAGTTTTGGGTTCAGCGCCAATGCCCGCGCGATCCCGATGCGTTGCCGTTGACCGCCAGAAAACTGGTGCGGATAACGATCCATGTACTGCGGGTCCAAACCGACCTGCTCCATTAGTTCGGCAACCCGCTTACGGCGTGTATTGCGGTCACCCAAACCATGTATCTTTAATGGCTCGCCGACGATCGAGCGCACCTTGAGACGCGGATTCAAACTCGCATATGGATCTTGAAAAATGATCTGCATGTCGCGGCGAAGTTCTCGCAGCGTCGACCGTCCCGCCCCGACCACTTTCTTGCCTTGAAACACGACCTCGCCACTGGTTGGTTCAATAAGGCGCAACAAACAACGGCCGACCGTTGATTTTCCACAGCCGGATTCTCCGACCAGGCCCAAAGTCTCGCCAGGAACGATCGAAAACGAAACGTCATCTACCGCGCGCACGACATCGTCACTTCCTTCGACCGGGAAATGTTTGACCAGGTTGCGGACCTGCAACAGGGGTTTAGCGATTTCCGGGATCGGTCGGATCATTCGATCGGCCACGTCCTTTCCACCGGAGTATAGATCGGGCGCGGGTGGGCGGTATCAAACAAAACGCACCGCACTTTGATCTCGTCGGTCAATTCATAGAGCGGGATAACCCCAGGTTCGATACATGTTGGCAAGCGATGCTCGCAACGGGGCGCGAAATGGCAACCGGGCGGTAGCGCCGCGGGATTAGGTACGGTCCCTTCGATGGTGGAAAGCCGATGCCGCTTGGCGATGTCCCGCTCGGTTAGTTTAGGAACCGAGCGCAGCAGCCCCACGGTATACGGATGTCGCGGATCCGCGAACAACTCATTAACCGGCGCTTCCTCAACGATCCGGCCGGTGTACATGACCGCCACGCGATCGGCCACCTCGGCCACTACTCCAAGATCATGCGTGATCAAAAGTACCGACAAGCCTCGATCGCGGCGAAGTTGGTCCAGCAACTCTAATATCTGCGCCTGAATGGTAACGTCCAACGCGGTCGTCGGTTCGTCCGCGATCAGTAGTTTTGGGTCGCAGGCCAAGGCCATCGCGATCATGATGCGCTGCCGCATTCCGCCCGATAACTGGTGTGGGTAGTCGCGAACCCGGCGTCTGGCATCCGGAATCGCCACCTCATCCATCGCCGCGATGGCGGATTCCATCGCTTTCGCCCGCGATTCTTTGCGGTGCAACCTGACGGCCTCGGCGATCTGCTCGCCCACCGTGTATACCGGATTCAGCGACGTCATGGGATCTTGAAAGATCATGGCGATATCATCACCGCGAATGGCGCGCATCCGATCGTCCGAAAGCTTTAGCAGATCACGGCCATCGAATATCACCTCGCCCGACACGATCCGACCCGGCGGGGCGACCAGCCGCATGATCGACAAGGCGGTGATCGATTTTCCGCAACCGGATTCCCCCACCAAGCCCAGCAACTCGCCCGTTCCGATCTGAAAGCTCACGCCATCCACCGCGCGAACCAACCCGGCCCGCGTAGGAAAATGGGTCACTAAATTATTTACGGAAAGTAATGGCGTCATGAAGGCTAGATGCTTACGGCTTCGCGATACTCGCCCCAGACCGTTCGCAATCGATTGCTGATCTCGCCCACGGTCACGAGCGATTCAACGCAATCCAAGATCCGCGGCAAAACATTCTCGGTTCCTCGGGCGGTATCTTCCAACCGGTTAAGCGCCTGGTCGGCCGCAGTTTGATCGCGGCGTTCGCGCAGTTCGCGCAATCGTGCGACCTGTTCGCGTTCGATCGCTTCATTGACTCGAAGCAAGGGAATGGTCTGCTCTTCAGCAAGTTCAAATCGATTGACCCCGACCACGACCGCCTGGTTCGTCTCAACCGCCCGTTGAAATTGATAGGCGGCTTCCTGGATCTCTTTTTGGACGTAACCGATTTCGATGGCCCGCAACATCCCGCCCATCGCGTCGATCTTAGCGATGTAATCTTCGGCGCGGCGTTCCAATTCTGTCGTCAATTGTTCCACCGCATAACTGCCGCCCAATGGATCGGCCAGGTCCGCCACGCCGGATTCGTGGGCCAAAACCTGTTGCGTGCGAAGCGCTATCCGAGCCGCCGCCTCGGTCGGCAGGGCCATGGCTTCGTCCATGCCGTTGGTATGAAGCGACTGGGTGCCGCCCAGGACCGCTGCTAAGGCTTGAATAGTCGTACGAACAATATTAACTTCCGGCTGCTGGGCCGTCAGCGTGGACCCTGCGGTCTGCGTATGAAATCGCAGCTTCAATGAGCGCGGATCCTTGGCGTCAAAGCGGTCGCGCATGATCTTGGCCCACAACCGCCGCGCCGCGCGAAACTTCGCCACCTCTTCCAGCAGATTGTTATGCGCGTTAAAGAAGAACGAGATCCGCGGGGCAAAATCATCCACCGCCAAACCCGCCGCCAATGCGGCTTGCACATAAGTGATCCCATCGGCCAAGGTAAACGCGAGTTCTTGCGCCGCGGTCGAGCCTGCTTCCCGAATGTGATAGCCGCTGATCGAGATGGTATTCCAATTCGGAACTTCCGCCGCGCAATAAGCAAACGTATCCGTGATCAATCGAATACTCGCGGCCGGAGGATAAATATAAGTTCCCCGGGCAATGTACTCTTTCAAAATGTCGTTTTGGATCGTACCGGTGACTTTCGCAAATTCAACCCCTTGTTTGCGGGCCACCCCAAGGTAAAGGCAGAGTAAGGTCGAGGCGGTGGAATTTATCGTCATTGAAGTCGAAACCGTGTCCAACGGAATCCCGTCCAAAAGGCGCATCATATCGTCCAGCGAATCGATCGCGACCCCAACCTTACCGACTTCTCCCGCGGCCAACGGGTCATCCGAATCCAGCCCGATCTGGGTCGGTAGGTCAAACGCTACGGAGAGACCGGTTGTTCCCTGCTCTAATAAGTAACGATAACGCGCATTGGACTCGTCGGCGCTCGCGAAACCGGCATATTGCCGCATGGTCCAAAAGCGGCCGCGATACATATCCGGGCGAACGCCGCGCGTGTAGGGGAATTCGCCGGGCGCCGCCAGATCGGTGTCGTATGAAACCGGGTCGATGTTGGTGGGGTTGAAGTCGAGCGGAAGCTGAATGCCCGAACTGGTTTGGGCAGATCTGGGTCCGCGCTTCGCTTCCGTTATTTCGGTGGCCGTGTTTGACATAAGTGCTACTGCGTCGTTGGTTGGGCGCTGAATCACGGGCGCCGTTCAAAGTGTATAAGTAACTGAAGAAGGGTGCAAAGTGTGAACCGCATCGCTCCTTCGATCGGGTGCAACTGCAAGCGTTTGGAGTTCCTCCTTTAGCAGGCGGGCCTCAAACCACATTCGCGGCAAACAATGAAAGAAGCCTGCTAAAGCAGGAACTCCAAACGCAATATCATTTGATTATCCGAATATGGTCGCGTAGCATTGCACCACTTTAAGTTTTCGGGAGAGTGGATACGGCATTCTAAGAGATGGAATTAGACGAACCAGCAAAAGAGATCGTGAAAGAGATCGGATCCGCGATCAACAGCGCCGTCGAACAATCATCAGACGTAGCGTCGGCGATCGAACGCTTGCGAAATGCCGGCTTTGATCTGGAACTCACTATTCGCCTAGAAATAGGTCTGCGGGAACGAACCGGATCGACGGACGAAGAAGGCGATGGGTTTGGATTGGATCTTACCGATGACGATGTTCAGACATTGCGGCGAATGAAGATCCGTATCGACAATGATTAATTTGCTTAGCTCCGTTCCTTAAGGCTCGATCGTCACCTTCAGCACATTAGACATCGGCTCTAACTCAACCTTACCGTTTTTCAAGATCACTACCAACTGTCCCTTTTCGACCGTGAAGCGGCGAACGTCCCGAAGGTAATGCTCGCGGTGCATCCCATCGCGCGTGTCCACGACCAGGCGGGCATTCGCCATCGGATCGGGTGTCGACGGCGTAGCCGGAGGTTTGGGCGCTGCCGGGTCCGGTTTCTTTGCGGTCGATGCCGTGCGTTTTGTACTTCTGGCGGTTTCCGCCGGCGGTCTCGTTGGCGTCGGCGGCGTAGTGACCGCGGGCTTCTTGGCGACCGGTTTTCGTGGTGTTGGGGTCGTTCGACCCGTGTTCCCGGTCGTAGCGGGCTTGGCCGGTTTCGTTGTAGTTGTACGCGCAGTTTTCCCGGTGGTTTTTGGTTTCGGCGGAGCCACGGCGGTTGGTTCCGTGACCGGGGCCGGCAGTGGGTCGACCTTCGCCACCGGCGGTTCAGGGATCAACGCGCCCGACGACGTTACCCGCTTTCCTTTGGTCGCGGCCGAGCTAACGGTCGGCGCATCCGGCGCAGTTCCAGTATCCTCCGATGCGACAAATGTACCGGAAAAGCCGATCCGATAGCGGCCCGGATCGTCGTTGGCACTCCGCGCCTCGATCCGCAATATCAGATTCTCCTGCCCGCGCAAAAAGATGGTTCGATCAACACTAATAGGGTTATCACTGGCGACTAAACTAACCTTGGCCAAGGGACGCATGGTGTCAGCGGTAAAGATATCCACGTCTCCATTCAGATTGGTGTATTGAATGTTTAGATTCAGATCGCCGGTCGTGCCGCTAAGCTGAAAATAATGACGCGTAACCCGGGAATCGCCAATATCCCGCGCTTCGATCGTGCCGCGGACTTCGTTGGTAATTACCGGCGTGGGAAAGTCGAGCGAATTGGATTGGGCCAGCGTCGCGGTAGCAATGCCCAGGAGAAAAACTATCGCTAGGAACGTTGTAGAAAACTTTGAAATTCCAGTTCCAATTTTTGTCATTGGTTGAAAGCAGGGCCGGTCAGTTAATGAACCATATTGTAGCAGTGACCTACCCGCGCATCAATCTTTGGGTTTATTCCAGCCGAAACCGGGTGCAATTAGAAGTGAGAGTCGGAGCTCAGCGCGCGTTCGTAGCCCCGTCTTTAGGCGGAATCGTACCGTAAATGTTCCGCTAAATTGGACGACCATATGGCGAACGATTCCGCCTAAACGCGGGGCTACAAACATATGCCCTTAGCTCAAGACAAACACCGTCGGTGTTCCTTCCAACTCGCACATTTAATTACACCAGCCGAACCCGGGTGCAATTAAAAGTGAGAGTTGCGCGCCCGCTGCGTTATCCCATGAATTTATAACCGCGG
>JBDSEC010000438.1:0-8087 GCA_039920205.1 Pyrinomonadaceae bacterium | reverse complement strand
ATGACCGGAAACGGTATCCGGTGATGATCGGCTCGCTGGCGCCGGCGGGGGCACTGCAGTTGGCGATGCATTCTCTGAGCACCCCAAATTATTCGCTGAACGCGACCAAACGGAGGCAATATCCGTCGGCGATCCACCGGCTAAAGAAATTGATCCGTGCGGAAGATATTTCGATAGTACACGCCCACTGCTTCGATCCGACCTTTATTGGCGGGCGCGCGGCACGCTCAGCCGGCGTGAAATTCGTCTTTACCCGGCATCATTCCGATCACAATATTCGGCTGGGCAAGAAATGGCATACGCGGATCGATTCCTTCTGCGCGCGCCACGCGGACCACGTGATCGCTGTGTCCGAGGCCACGCGGCGTATAATGGTCGACGTCGAAGGCGTTCCGGATCGGCAAATAACCGTGGTCTATAACGGGATGGAACCATTACGCGCGGCCGACCCTGGGGCAGTGCTGCGATTGCGCGAAGAGTTTGGTTTGGGTGACGCGCCGGTGGCGTTGATGATCGGCCGGTTGCATGAAGAAAAGGGCCACCGTTATCTGTTTGACGCTTTGGCGCAGTTGAACCAGCGCGGTTCAAGATTAACCGTCATGCTTGCCGGTGACGGCCCGCAACGCGCCGTGATCGAAGCCGAGGCCATTCGCGCAGACGTGTCGGATCAAATTCGTTTCCTGGGGCGTCGGCCCGACATTCCGGAATTGATCGCGCTTTCGTCGGTTGTCGTATTGCCTAGTTTGGCGGAATCGTTCGGCTTTGCGGCGTTGGAGGCGATGAGTCTGGCCAAGCCGGTGGTGGCCTTCGATACGGGTGGATTGCCCGAAGTTATCGGCGATGGCGGGTTGCTGGTTCCTCAGGGCGATAGCACGGAATTGGCCGAAGCGATCGCAGCGGTGTGGGCCAATCCGGAACTGGCCCAACGACTGGGTGCGGCTGGCCGGGCGCGCGTGGGTCAGTTTACTTTCGACAAAATGATCACTGGATACGAACAGGTTTACGATCGCGTGTTGGCTCGCTGACGCACGGAATCTAATTGTGGATCACCAAAGCTCATCCAGCCCAAAATTGAGCGTCATCATTCCGGCCTTTGGCCGACCGGAACGGCTGCGCTCGCTGCTCGAAGAACTGCTGTCGCAGGCATCCTTGATGGAGGGGATCGAGATAATTGTTGTGGACGACGGTTCGCCCGAGCCATTGGAGCGAAGCCTGCGTTCGATACTCGACGATCCGACGGTGGACGCGCGCATCGTGCGGCAGATCAATGGTGGTCCCTCGATCGCGCGCAACCAGGGCGCTGCTACGGCGCGTGGTGAATTTTTGCTGTTCATTGATGACGACCTGTCGGTTCCGCCCGATCTGTTGAAGTGCCATATTGCAGTTCAAGAAGAATTCGGCCCAGCGCTATTGAATTGCGAGCTAACTTGGCAGATCGAAGCCGACCCGGAACCGTTCGCGGTTTGGTATCGCGAGCGCACCGCGGAATGGGGCCGGTCGCGCAGCGAGGACGGCAAACCCGTGGCTGAGTGCGTGTACGAGATCGCCGCTCCCTTGGCCAGTACGGCAAACTTATCGATTTCGCGGGCGGATTTTGAAAGGCTAGACGGATTTGACGCTGGATACCCATACGGATGCGAAGACCAAGATTTTGCGGGGCGGGCCGACCGTGCGGGGGTGCGCATTTTGTTCACCACGCGCACCACAGCGATCCACATCGAGACGCACAATACCCTGCGCAAACTTTGCCGGCGCCAGATGCTGGGAGCGCGCGACACGGTGCGTTTCCTTAAACGATTTGCCGTCGAACACCATGTGGGCCTGCCGGATATTGCGCGCTATAACAATCCCATCGCGTGGGGGACGGACCGGCTGAACCTGGCGGCGAAGAAATCGTTGCGGCGTATGTTAACCCTGCCTGGGGTGACGGCATTGGCATTCGGCGTGATCCGCTCGGTCGAAGCGGTCGCCCCGCGCTCGGCCTTTTTATTGCGTGCGTATGACGTAATGGTCGGCGCATTCGTGCAAAAAGGTTGGCGCCAGGGGTTAAGGCTTCACCGTGATGTCGAACCATTGGACGATTGGAAACCCCGCCCGGTCGATAGCTCGCTCGCGTCCATCAAATGACTCCCACCGTAACCGTCATCATTCCGGTCTTTAACCAAGCGCGGTTTGTGCGCCAGGCGGTCGACAGCGCCCTAGCCCAAACCCGCGTGCCGATCGAGCTCATCGTCATCAACGATGGTTCGACCGACGAAACGGCAACTGAGTTGGCATCGTACGAAAGCGAACCGCGAGTGCGAGTCATTGCACAAGAAAATCGCGGCGTCGCGGCGGCGCGTAATGCGGGCGCGGCTTTGGCCCAGGGCGAGTTGCTTGCTTTTCTGGACGCGGACGATATTTGGCTGCCGGAAAAGTTGGCCCGGCAAGTTGAACGATTTGTGCGAGAACCCGAAGTGGGGCTGATCCACACCGGCGTTTTGGAAGTTGACGAAGCGGGCGAAACCTTAAGCGTGCGAATGGACGGATTAGAAGGCGACGTCGCCCTGGATCTGCTGCTCTTTCAGCGGCCGGTGATCTTAGGCGGCGGCAGCGGCATGTTGATCCCCGCGACTATTTTCGCGGAACTCGGCGGCTTCGATGAACGCCTTTCCACTTCGGCGGATTGGGATTTGTTCTTTCGTGTCGCCGCCAATCATCGCGTCGGTTTCGTGCCCGAGATCATGCTGCATTATCGAATTCATGGCGCGAACATGCACGGAAATATTCCCGCCATGCGCCACGATATGCTGTTGGGTTTTGCCAAGGCTTTTGAAAAGGCTGACGATGAGCTAAAACGGCGGCGGAGATTCTGTTATGGGCGGCTTCATTTAGTGCTGGCGGGGTCTTTTCTAACTGTCGGGCAGCGGGGTGAGTGCTGGAAACACATCATGAAGGCGCTTTGGTACCACCCGGCGAATTTGTTGGATCTCTTTCGGCGGTTCCGCCGGGACTAGGCTCACACGGCATCGACCACCGCATCATCCTGGTCCGATGCCCGGTTGGCTTGCAAATAGACCAGCAATTGCATGCGGTCGCGGCCACTTAAATTAGTAAAGCGCGCGCCGATCAATCCGCGCGTCTCATCCAGCGCTTCAAAGCGGACCACCAGCGCGTCTACGGCTAGCGAACCTTCCAGCATTCCGAGCACTAATTGAAAATTCTGGCCCACGATGTGCGCGACGTCCAGGCTTTCGAGCGGAACGATGATCCCGGCTCCGGTCTGGCTAATGTCCCGAGTAACGCCCGCGACCATCATCATGCCGTGCTCGTCCTCGTCCTCAAATACGAGCACGCCGCTCAGACGGGCATCGACCTGTAGGTCATATCGTTTCGCACGGATCTGTTCGCCGCCGGCCAACCCGCGGCGCCTCACCTCGACCGCACGGGCGACCAGTGAGTCGATGTCGGAAAGACTCAGCGGCTTGGGCAAATAGCCGAACGCTCCCATTTCGATCAGACCTTGGGCGTAGGCCACGTCGTGGATTCCCGAGATCACGATGACCGGTGTTTCTGGCTTGTTCTGGCGCATGGTGCCCAACAGTTCGATGCCGCTTTTGCCCGGTAACGAGATGTCGGTGATGACGGCTGCGAACTCACGTTTATCCATCATTCCCAACGCGCTCTCGGCATCCGGCGCGGTGTGGCACTCGTATTTGTCCGAAAGCGACGACGAGATGACATGTAGAACGCTGGCTTCATCGTCAATGATCAAAATGGATTCCATATACAAGTGGACTGCATTTGTGGGCCGGGAAACGTCAGGCCGAGCCGTAAAAGCGAGGGTTCCAGGAACACGCTCAGGTTAGAGGCAACCCACCTGGCTGTCAAGCAAATGCCAGATCTGGCAACCTCCAACCATGTGACAATGCAATATAGGCCCAAAAACATGCGATCGGTAATGCTCTGAGCAACTCTCAAGAATTTCTCAAGAGTTGAATTTTACTATTACAACCATTGGCGAAACCGCCAAATACAAGTGGGAAAGCGAACATCACCCCGATGCAGATCATAGCGAACAAAATAGCTCTGCCCGAGCGAGTTTCTCAATTATCCCGTCCGCGGCTATTAAAGCTGTTGGAAGAAGGTCTGGAATCCCGCGCCGCCACGGTTATGTGTGGGCGAGCGGGAACCGGCAAATCGCTCCTGGCGGCGGAATTCGCGCGTCAATGTCGTCGGCATATCGCCTGGTTCAAAGTGGACGGCGCGGATGACCAACCCGCGGTGTTCTTTCATTACTTGTTGGAATCGATCCGTGCCCATCGGCCGAGATTTTGCGAGAAATGGGAAAAGACCTTCCGCCTTTCGGAAAATGAGAACGATCTGCGGCTCTTTGCCGAATACTTTGCCGGTGAATTGCAGGAACACCAGGGCGAGCCGATGTTGATCGTGCTAGACGATCTGCATCAGGTCTATGACGCCGACTGGGTGGCGCCGTTCTTTTCGCGGTTGGTGTCGCTGTTGCCGCGCGATGTGCATTTGCTGATCTGTGGGCGCAGTTTACCGCCCGGACCGTTGTGGCGCCTGCGGTCAAAGCAGGTGCTGGCCGTGGTTGACGAAAGTGTTCTGGCGTTTACCGAAGACGAGACGCGGCAGTTGCTAAAGGGCGACGAAGCCGGCCAATCGGTCGCCGAGGTGATGAAGGATTCGCGTGGCCGGGCGGCGCGAGTGGATGAGTTTGCGGGCCGTTCTCGCCGCTTCGCCGGCTTACCTTTTACGCAGAAGACTTGGCTGACTTAGAGAGTCGACCGAACTGGCCGAACCGAGCCTTAACTTTTGTTTGCGGTCGTGTGTTATGCTTTCAGCCCTCGAACATAGAACTTCGACGGAGTACCTATCGATGGCCTTGGAAACCGGGGCGCAATTTCCATCTGACGCTCCGCGTGGCGTTGCCGCTCCGACCTTTTTCCTGCGTACAAAATTACTCCCTCCGCGCGCGGCGCCGGAGATCCTCGTGCGCGCCCGATTGACCGGACGGTTGGAAGAAAATCTTTCCCGTGGGGTAACTCTGGTCACGGCCAATGCCGGATCGGGTAAGACCACCCTAGTCGCCGATTTCTTACGGCACCGCGAACAACCGTATGTTTGGTACCAATTGGACCGTACCGATGCGGACCCCGCTATCTTTCTTGGCTATCTGACGCAAGGGATTCGTCATCTGGTTCCAGGCTTTGGCGATCCGGTCTTGGCCTGTTTGGGTCAGTCGCCGGATGATCTGGTCAGTCAGCCCGAGCGAGCCGCGGACATTTTATTAAATGAAATACTCGAGCACATCGACCAACGATTAGTAGTGGTGTTGGACGATTATCATCATTTAGGGCTCGAGACCGGGGTCCACCGCGTCCTTGACCGGTTGTTAGCCTACCTGCCCGACGTGCTGCACCTGGTGATCATCTCGCGCGATCCGCCGCCACTCAGCTTAGCCCGTTTGCGCTCGCAATCGGCGCTAGGCTATATCGAACGAGAAGATCTGTTGTTTACTACCGCCGAGATGGCCGAGTTGTTTCGGCGGGTATTTGATCTTGAATTATCCCCCGAACAACTGAACGAGTACGGCGAGCGCACGCATGGTTGGATCACGGCCTTGCAGTTGGTCCGGCAGGTCGCTCAGCGTCGCGCGCCGGGAGCGGAAAATGGCGACAAAGTTGATCTAACGGAAGTACTGCGTCAGTCCGAACGCGACATTTGTGACTACTTTGCCGAGGAAGTTTTTGCCGCCGAGTCGGAATTGACTCAGCAACTACTTTTGCGGATGGCGTTGTTGGACCACCTGGATCTGGATCTCGGTCGCCGGCTCTATCCCGAATTTTCCTGTCGTACGCAACTGCCGACGTTGGTTCGGCGAAACGTTTTCGTCACGGTGGCGGGTGATGGTGACGCCGCGGAATACCGGCTGCACCCGTTGTTTCAAAGTTTTCTCCGGCGGCGGTGGCGGGCGGATGAAGGCCGTGCGGTCGTAGCGAAAGAGCACCAGCGCTTGGCGGAATTTTTCCTCGGCCAAGGACAGACCGAACGAACCGTGCATCATCTATTGGCGGCCGATGATCAGGTGGGTGCGGCGCAGGTCATTGCCAACAATGGCGGCGAATGGATCGCCGCCGGCGCGTTGTCGACCCTGTTGAGTTTTGCGGCCGCGATCCCGGTCGCCCTGATGGAAGCCGAACCACGTGCACTGGCGTTTCAGGCCGAGGCCCTACGTTTGCGGGGGGAATTCGATCAAGCCCAGTCCCTGCTTCGCCGGGCGGTCTTGTTGCTAAATGATGCGGGCGATGCTGAAGGCGCGGCCGAGGCGCATCATTCGTTGGCCACCATCGCGCGCCGGCGCGGCGAATATCAAGTTGCTTTTGATCAACTGGATCGGGCCGGTAGTCTGACCGGCAAAGATTCACGCGTACGCATTAAATGCGGCAACACGCGCGGCCTGTGTTTGCACATGACCGGCGACCAGAATGCGGCTGAGCGCGAATTCCGCGCGGCGTTGCAAGCCGCGGAAGAGTTAGGTGACGAGCATTACGTGCGTTTGATCTCGCACAACCTGGGTTTACCGGCCATGGTGCGGGGAGACTTTGGTGAAGCTATTCGTTGGTTGCAACGCATGCTGCCGGATGATCGATCCGCCGCGCCGTTACCGCGCGAAGCGACGGCGCAGCTTAATCTAGCGCGCTGTTATCTCTATCGCGGTGATTTTACTGCCTGCGAGTCGAGCTTGGACCAGGCGCTTGAGCTAAGTCAGCTATTCAGTCTGGTATCGCTACGCGGCGAGATCTTCGAAACCTTCGGCAATTTTTATCGCGAGACCAGCGAACTGACCCGTGCCGCCGAACAATACGAACGCGCCGCGCGGGCCTACGAAGAGGCGGGCGTCGCCCTGACCCAGCACGAACTGCTGGAGGAAGAGGCCTTGCTGCGGCTGCGGGCCGGCGATCTGATGGGCGCACGGACGCAGATCGAGCATTTGATCGAATCGCGGACTAGCGCGGGAAATGAAGTCGGTATGCTGACCGGGGCGCTGGTTCGGGGCAAGATACTTTTGGCGCAAGCCGACCTAGCGGGCGGCGATGCTGACGTACAGGCGGCGGCAGCTTACTTTCGGGCGCACGGATTCCATTATTACGAAGCGCAGGCGTCATTGGTGCTGGCCGGATTTGCCGCCGCGGCGGAGCGTGATAACGAGGCGCTGCAACAGATCAAACGCGCGGTGGAATTGGCGGCGCGCTATGATTACGAATATTGGCTAAGGCAGGAAGTCATCGGCAGTCCGAAACTCTTCGACACGCCCGACGCGATCGAATTATTGCCGGAAGAGCTGCGCGAATTGCTGAACGCCCAAGTGGCCGTCGCTCCGACCCCTGCGGTTGTTTCAAGTAACGCCGAGCCGGTTCAGTCCGTGCTCACGGATCTCACCATTCGCCTTCTCGGTCATGTCGAGATAGTTCGCGACCCCGCACGTCCATTGGCCAGCGATGCCTGGACCACCCGGCGCTCGCACGACATTTTTTGCTTCATTGCCTCGCGTCCTCATCGGCGTGCAGCCAAAGACGTGATCATCGATATCTTTTGGGGCGAGTCCGATCTCGATTCGGTGGAGAAGAATTTTCACCCCACCGTGTCGCACATTCGCAAAGCATTGAACAGCAACCAGCCGCTTAAACAGAATTTCTTGCTCTATCGTGGTGGCGATTATCAGTTGAATCCGGATTTCGCTTACCGGATCGATCTGGAAGAGTTCGACCAGCTGGTGGCGGCCGGTGAATCGCTCCGTCGGAACGGAGCCATCGATGGCTGCATCGACCAATTCAACCGCGCGCTAGAGTTGTATCGCGGCGAGTTCATGACCGGCGCATACGAAGAATGGGTGGATGAACCACGGGCTTATTACCGCGAGCAACAGTTGCGTGTTCTGGAAGCTTTGGCCGGGTTCGCCCAGAAGCGGGAACAGTGGGACGAATCTTTACGGTTAGCTCAAGCGATCTTACGCCTAGATTCGTTTCGCGAGGACATTCATCTCTTGGTGATGCGGGCCCAGGCTCAGGCGGGAAATCGAGTGG
>JBDSEC010000437.1:0-8100 GCA_039920205.1 Pyrinomonadaceae bacterium | reverse complement strand
CGCTCTACGCAAATGAAAACCGAGCGCCAGGCAGTCCCCATCATTCCCTATTCCATTTTCCAACTTTCATTTTCCACTGAAACTAGGAATCTCACGATTTCCGCGTTGTCCATTTTCCATTGTCCATTTTCCAATAAAAACGGGAACCTTTCGATCCCCGTTATTAATTATTAATTATTAACTATTCATTATTAACTACCGATCGACCGCGCTCTTTCCCCAGAAGATCCGCAACGACGTGTACGGCAAATGCGCCGCGTAGTTCTGGAGCGGTGTTTGGCTGTCGTGGTAGTTGTAATATTGATAACCAACATTCCAGTCCACATGTCGATGAAGGCGGAACGCCACGCGAACTTCCGGCGAAGTGAACTGCATCGGATAGGACGTGATGATGGTCTGGATCACGTTCGAGAAGCGATCGCCTTGACCACGGTCCAAACTAATTCGGTACGCGCCGTATAAAGCCACGTATTTGTTCGCTCGCCACGCCAGATCAAGGTATCCATAGTTGTCGCGCGAAAAGTATTGGCTTGTACCGGTAAAATAGACCCCTCCAATCGGCAAGATGATCGGCGTGTAGCTGGTCAAATGACGATAGGTATAACCACCGCTAACCGTAAAGTTGGGCCGCGCGGTCCAATCGAACGTGCCGGAATAGAACCGGCTCTTTACGTTAGTGGTAAAATCGATCGTTGCCGGAATAACAATGGAGTTTGACGGGTTCGAATTGTCCTTGGTCACCACCGAAAAATTCAAAGCCAGCGTGCTTAGCGTAATGCGGCTACGCACCCGGAAGTTGGTGTATTTGTAATTCTCGAGCCGGGTGAAAACATTGTCGGCGGAACCGTGTTCGATATCGGCATAGATCACCCAGTTCGAGCGCGGCTTTACCTTTAAACCTCCGATAACGGCATTGGTGCTGTTGTTTTCCGTTTCGTTGATGAATGCCGGATTGGTCGCAGAATTGGCCGCGGAATAGGTCACATCATAGCCCATCCCTTCGACTCGGCGGCTGGTGTAGCGGTAGCCAAGATGAAAGCCGAAGTTATGGTTAACTTGATAATCACCCTCGGCCGTATTCATATAGCGCCGGAAATTCGTCACGCGATAGCCGGCGGTCCGCGTCGTCACCGTCGCCAGCGGATTTCCCGCGTTGTTCCTTCGGAACAAAGCTTCCTCGAAGGCTTCGCCGCCGTTGATGGTGAACCGATCGAAGGTGAACGTATTCGACAGCCGGAACTTGTCCGTTATCTGATAGGTAAGTCCGATGTCACCGCGAGTTTGGATCCGCTTTGACCGGGCCGAGATATTGAACCGGTCGAGGTCCACAATGTTATTCGAGTTATCACGACCGGTAATACGTTCAAAGAATGCGACATCCGTGTTAGTGCTGGAGTAGATAAAACGGGTAGTGAAATCGAATTTCTTGGCAAACGTTCGATGCGCGTTGAATTGCGTGTACCAGGAATGCCCCTCGGTCGGGAAGTCACGCGTAAACGTCGCCAGCGCCGCGGTGTTGGCCGGATTGTTTCCGGCATTCGGAGCCGTTAGCACATAGTTTGATTTATCCTTGAAGATACGCAAACCTTGGGTTAATCCGAAATTGAATCCCAGTAGTTTTCCCTCCACCCCCACGCGAAAATCGTCCGTATTATTCCTCGTGTTCGAGCTGATCGGAAATTCATCGCTATAGGCGCGTGCCGTCGTAAACCCGGGACCCTTCTGACTCGCGAACGAAGCCCCCAGATTGAATCTAAGAGTTTCGTTTTGCGGCAGCAGGACCAGGTCGAAATCGCCGATCCAATGTTTCGTGTTGGCCGTGTGTTCGCCGAGCGCGTGATTGCTTAAATTGTTGAAGTAAGTGATCCGCCGGACGTTGGCGTTGAATTTGTAAAAGCCGATCTTTTCGACATTGACCCGCGTGAAACCCTGCGGGTCCCCGCCCCAACCAGAGTTGCTGATCAACAGCGAATCGAAGATCCTGCCCTTTCCCGAGTCGCTTTCTAACAACAGATTCGAATCAAAAAAGCGAAATCCCGATTTGTAGTTCAGATCACTGCGGTACTTGTTAATGTTGCCGTCAATGGAGCGGCCGCGTACGCCAAACACGCCCTCCAGGCTGACGTGGTAGCCATTGAAGGTTCCCCCGTCGGACGGGGTCGGGGTCGGCGTGGGCGTCGCGGATTGGGCTGCGACGCCGAACGCCAGCGCTAGCATTAGGCCGAACGCCAGGAACCAGAGGCCGGAGCTATGCGGTATCGGTCTTGCCGTTGTCTGATGAACAAACATCTCGTTCTCCTCCGCTCGTTATCTAAGGAACCGGTTGCTGGAATTCGAACCATGGATCGCAACGTGACAGACCGTGCAATCCTTGTAACGCACCACCGCTTGGTTGTGGAACGACGGTACGCCCGGCGCCGCCTGGTCCGTGATCGTACTGTGGCATTCAATGCACAGTTGCCGCACCGACGGACGATTCAACATCTTTGGATTGCTCGATCCATGCGGGGTGTGACACGCCGCACAGCCTTCGGTCTTCAGCGGCGCGTGTTCAAAGGCAAATGGTCCTTGCTTGTTCGAGTGGCATTTGATACAGCCGGCATCGGCGCCGACCGCCAGTTGGGTCTGTTTCAATTCAAATCCACCGTGGGCGTTGTGGCAACTGGTGCACTTCATCGCGCCTTCCATCACTTTGTGATGGAACGGTTTGCTGAATTGAGATTTTGTTTCCGTGTGGCAGCCCATACAGAGCTGAGGTTCACTTTGCTTGAGCATCGCCACGGTGGCGATTCCGGGATTCTGTTGAGTCGTTTCCTTCGGATAGGTGATCGAATCGGTCTGGTTGCTGCTGGCCAACCCACCGTGCGCGCTGTGGCAATCGGTACACCCGACATCATTGCGCCAGTGCTCGCCGCGGCGGAAATTGTTGTGCGTTTCTTTTCCCGAGTGACAGGTCAGACAGGTTTCCGAGATCGCCTTTGAATTCTTGCCCCTAAAGGAAATGATCTTGGTCTTGTCGGTAGCGTCTTCTAAATGCGCCTTGCCGGGGCCGTGGCATGATTCGCAACCTTGCACTTTATCTTTCCAACTGGACACTTCGGCCAGTTTGGCGTGCTTGGTTCCGGTGAAGTTCTTGAATTGGTCTTCGTGACACTCTTTGCAGGACTCGCTACCGACGTAATCGCCGGACGCCAGCGCCGCAAACGACATCGGCGGTTCGGGTAAGCCGCTAGGCGGGGCCGCACTGCCGGCCACGCGAGCAAAACTTCCGGAAAGCGCCCACACGAGGATCACCAGCGAGAAGATAGAGACCAAGCCAACTTTTAATCTTGTTATTGGAGCCATATTGTTCGCCTCTTTTGCTGCGAATCGTAAAAGGGATTCCATTCGCGGTGCGAGTTTAGTGATGTAGAGGCAAACTGTATGTGCGGTAGGTCACGTAGTGGGTGTGACGTCGGTCACAATGCTACTTGGCAGTTCTTTTATTCGTAAGATCGTGAGCTGATAGAGCCGACTGACCGCCTGAACGAGGCGGTAACCGTCCTCAGGATGTTCCAAGATCAATTGTTCCCAGGCGCGGAACCGTTCGGCCACCGACACCGGGTCGTCACCAAACCGCCAAACTAGATCGATCTTGTCACACATTGCACACTTGCCTTGATCACTGGCCAGGCATTGTCCGACAAAATCGGAGGGGGAAAATAGGACGCCGGTCACAGGGGTGAGTGACACCCGTCACGCGCTCACAGTTGACTGACGGAGATTCCGGTCGAGGAGCGGAGAGCTTCTGCATCGTGAATGACCAAGTCCGAGCCTTTCAGAGTGACTAACCCGCGCTCACGCATATCACGCAGAGCACGCGTTACGGTTTCGCGCGTAGTTCCGATCATCTCGGCGATCTCTTCATGAGTAAAGGTGTTTTTCATACGCACGGCTCCGTCGTGGGCGGCACTGTGTTCGCTCCATCCAAGAAAAAGCTTGGCGAGTTTTACCGCCACCGAATCCGAAAGCCCGAGCGAACAGATCATCTTATGTGCAACGCGATAGCTACGCCCCATTTGGCGTACCGCGCTCAGGCAAGCCAATGGGTTCTGCTGAAGGAAGGTGACGAAATCCGCTTTCGGCACAAAGTTGACTTGGCAGAGTTCCAGCACTTCGGCCGTAGTTTCGTATTCGACATCCGAGATCACGGCGCTCAGTCCCAACACATCGCCGGCCTCGACGATCTCGAGAATGATGATCTTGCCGTCCGGCGAGCAGGTGGAAAGCTTGACCCGTCCCTGGCAAAGCACGTAAACCCCGGCGGACGGCTGTCCCTCGACGAACAGCCGGGTTCCCTTTGGATAGGCGCGCGTGATCTTCAAGGCCGAGAAGGCCAGCAGATCCTTTTCACTCAACTCGCAAAAGAAATTCAGGCTGTGCAATTCGCATTCAAGACAGCGATGCTGGATCTGCAGTTCCCGCGGTTTGTTGGTCTTTACCTTCGGTGTCAGCATTATCTCCACCATTCATTGAGCCCATTTGCAATATTCATTCCGCAGCAATGGCATGCTGAACCGCCGGAAAATTGCGCAATTTTCGTATTTAGGGTTAAGGAAAAGGGGGTAAATGTGAGCCGGAAGCTACCTAATTGCGAATAATTTCGCAGCCTACGTCGCGTTCGATTCGAAACGCAAGATCGTTGTTCGGCCTTCCTGGTCCACTACATCTAGACCGTCATCCCCACCATTTAGGGAAAGGTGGAGTATAAGTCGTGTAGCGTACAATACCACATGAGTAATTTCTCCAACAGTAATTCGGCAGGACGATAGATCGTCTCGGGTGCAATTAAAAGTGCGAGTTGGGCATTTAAACTAGATCCGCGAGCAATTCTGCATAAGGTAATTAAACCCCTTGCTTAGCGGCCGCAACCAAATCCCGAGTGATTTTTCCGGCTCCCCCTCTCCCTTTGGGAGACGGCAATGGCATTAAGTTAACATAAGCCTAAAAGAGGAGGTAAGTCGTTGTAGAATAAGAAGTATGCCACTAAATGCGAACTGACAATCGTGAGGCGTTTGCGGAACCGGTTGAGACGTCGACGGGTACAGCGGCGGTATAGCCGGAGTAAGAAGGATTTTTCGCGGCAGCGGAAGCTAACCTTCGGGATCGTGACGTTGCTGATCTTGCGAGGACATAAGATGTCGCTGCAGAACGGGTTGAACAAGTTTTTTAGTGCGTTGGGAAAGGTCTTTAGAGTACCGACGGCGAGTGCTTATAGTCAGGCGCGGCAGAAGCTGGATCCTGAAGTATTCGTGTATTTGCGGGAAACGATGGTCGCGGATTTTTACGAATTGTACTGTGTGGAAGGGCTGGTACGAAAGTGGCGGGGACACCGGGTGCTAGCGTGTGATGGAACGATCTTGAACGTGATGGATAATCCGCAGACGCGTGCGGAGTACTTTGTCCAGACCAACCAACCGGGGAACCCGGTGGCGGTGCAAGCGCAATCTTGTGTGCTCTATGACCTGCTCAATCAGGTGGTGGTGGGGGCGACGTTGGGAACGAGGACGGGGGAGAAAGAGCATCTGCTGGAAAAGCTCGGGCCGCAACTGGGAAGCGGGGACCTGTTGATTTTGGACCGGCTTTACGCGGACTACAAAATACTGGCCCAAGGGGTGGCAGGCGGGTGGGAAGTAGTGGTGCGGCTCCCGAAAAATAGCTTTAAGGAATCGCGGGCGCTCTTTAAAACCGGGGCTAAAATCCCGCGCGAGAAGGAAATAACGCTGATCTGTCCGGAGAAGTCGCGGGCCTATGTGCGGGCCCAGGGATTACCGGAAAGTCTGACGGTGCGCGTGGTGCGGGTGGAGTTGAAGGGGGGCACCATCGAGGTGTTGGCGACGACCCTGCGCGATGTCTCAAAGTACCCCGCGGAGGAGTTCAAAGTCCTCTACGGCTGGCGGTGGAACGAGGAGACCTTCTTTGACCGGATCAAGAATATCTTTGACGTGGAGCGCTTTAGCGGGATCAGCCCGCGCGTGATTCAGCAAGACTATTTCGGCGTGTTGTTTCTCGCCACCTTCGCCAGCATCTTGGCCGTCACCGATCAGCAGGCGCTGGCCCAGAAATCGTCCGCGCCGCCGGAGTCGCCCGGCGAGGCCGCCGCCGTGCCGGCCCGGCAACCGCTCGCAGGCTCCCGGCAGGTCAATCAATCGATCTGCTACGTAGCGCTGATCGAACGCGTCGTGGAAATACTTTTGAAGAAAGGCTCTGAGGAAAAGGTGCTCGACGAACTGCATTATCTGTTCCGCACCTCACCAATACGCGCCCGGCCCGGACGAAGCTTCCCACGTACCATGTCCCAAAAACGCTTTCGCCAACAGATCCGCTGGCAAAAATATGGCAAAAAGATCGTTGCTTAACTTAATGCCATTGCTTTGGGAGACGGGGGTTGGGGGGAGAGGGTCCGAAGGATGACGATAAAGCCTTTATTTGTTGCTCCGGAGCCCGCGAAGCGGGCGGCAGAGGCTTCCTAATGCGTTAGTGTCGTCCGGTCGAGCTTTTCACTCGCCAATAGAGGAGATTGGTTTCGGGGTGATAACGTTGAGTTATGATTGGGTCCGTCACGTAGGATCTGAACGGGAAAACCTCTGCCGCCCTTTCAGGGCTCCGGACACTTCTTACTGGTCTTGATCCGTATGCGAAGCGCACCCTCTCCCCCCAGCCCCCATCTCCCAAAGGGAGAGGGGGAGCCGGAAAAAAGATCAGCCAAAGTTTGGTTGCGGCCCAAACGGACTGTCCGTGTCATGACGTCGGCGGCTGACGACCAGTTTGGCGCCGTTCCAGCGACGCTTGCGATAGCCGAGCAGATGGAAAACTTGCAATGGGAAGATCCGCGCCACGCGCGTATTCACGATCAGCGTTTCGTATTCGGCCAGGTCGCGCGTCACCCCGGGCAGCCAGTGCATCAGGCGTGGTATTTTCCATTCTCGCAGTGTGCGGGAAAGCCACAACCACACGGGAGCAACCCGTCGTCCAATGAAGAAACCGTCGTCACCTAGCTTCTGATAGAGCGGCATCAATACCATTCCCGATTCGCGGGCGATAATTGGTCCGCGACGGTTGCGGGCCATCACCTGACCCTCGGTTATCGGGTCAAAATTGTAGATCCCCGGCTCCATCTGGAACTCGTCATCTGCCGTGATGGGTTCACGATAACGGATCTCCACTATTCGCGACACGTGCGGCCCGGGAGACAGCTGCGGCCGGTGTTCGCCTAGGTCCGGAGCGTCTTCCGCCGAAAGAATCCCCGCGTTGACCAAGGCCTGCCACACCAGGGATACATGATTTTCGACGGTTAACGGTGATTCATGTTGGCCGCCTTCGAATCCCAGGGTTACCGCGCCGAGGTTATTCAGATACTCCAGCATCGTGCCGTCCAACTGCTCTTCTATACCGAGCAGGATCGTCACGGGAAATTTTTGGGCAAAGCGGCGATTACGTAAAGTGTCGCCGACGGTCGCGAACGCCGCTCCAGCCGCCGAGGTCGAATGCAGATCTAGCACATAAACCTCGGATCTCGCAGTTATCAATATTCCGTCCAGCAACCGGTCCAGTTCGGTAAGCTCGCGCCCCTCGGACCGCCATAAAAGCGAAGGGGTTCCCACCGCGGCTAAATTATCGCTGGTCCAATGTCGATTAAGATCGCGGTCGATAAACCGCGCACCTTTCAACAACGCCCGGGTGTTTCCGGCTAAGAAATAGGCTCGGCCACGTAACGGCCCCTTGAGCTCGGCAAGTTCCGCGGAAACGCGAAACAGCGCCTCGACCCCGGCCGGTTCGTTGCCATGAAGTCCACCGACCACGATCAGCGTAGGACCGGCAGCATCACCGGTAAACGCGCCAATAACGTGCTCGCCCGGCGCCAGCGCCGGTTCGTGCGAATAGGTAAGTTTGGTTGCTGCTAGCATTTGCTTTCATAACACTGCAAGACGAATGCCAGGTGATCCATTCGCGGACAAGTTGATCTGAATATTTGTGTTTCATTGCCCCTTTTGTGATTTTCCATTCGAGTCTTGGTTTTGATCTACCGGATCTGGCCGGTTGAAGTGGAACTTTACCCTG
>JBDSEC010000436.1:0-7032 GCA_039920205.1 Pyrinomonadaceae bacterium | reverse complement strand
CCACTTACGCCGTTTTTTCGCTGCGGAAGATTTCTCACGCCGTTCCCACCTGAACATCATGAATCCAATGGATGCGCGTATGGTCGAGGACTACGACGTGGTGATCCATTTGGCGGCGCATCTGGACAAATCACCCGAGGCGGCCGAACAGTGCTTTCGCGTCAACGCCGACGGGACGGCCAATCTTCTTCGTCACATGCACGCGAATTCTGCCTTTATTTACGCCTCGACCAAGGATGTTTATGGACCGCACGCCGCCCAGTTCGAGGCAGTGCCAGAAACCTGTCCCACTGATTACGCCGGTCAATCAGCGTTGGAGTGGTCTAAGGTGATCGGTGAACGATATGTGGAATATTACGCTCAGACACTTGGTTTTCGCGCGGCGATCTTTCGGCTTTCGACGGTTTACGCACCGTTAACGGAAGGGAATGAGCCGGGCTTTGTCGGCAATTATGTCGAAGCCGTGAAGTTCGGTAACCCGGTTCGTTTGCCCGGCGCGGGCGAACCGCGCCGCGATCTGCTGCATGTCGATGATCTGGCGCAAGCATGTAAAGCCTTTATTGACGCACCGGTGCTGTTGGGTACCTACAACGTCGGCGGCGGGGCGGCGAACACGCTCAACCTGCGTGAATTGATGCACACCATCGCCGAAGAGATGGGTTGCCA
This sequence comes from Pyrinomonadaceae bacterium, assembly GCA_039920205.1. Taxonomy (GTDB): domain Bacteria; phylum Acidobacteriota; class Blastocatellia; order Pyrinomonadales; family Pyrinomonadaceae; genus JBDSEC01. The sequence continues at coordinate 6,366 of JBDSEC010000436.1, read as the reverse complement.
GGAAGTGATCGATGAGGCGGATCCGTTGCCCGCCCCTGAGCCGATGAACTACGTATCTGACCTGACCAAGATCGAGACCGAATTGGGATGGAAACCGGAAATTGGAGTCGCTGAAGGGATCAGAACATTATTTTAGAAAGAGGTTAGAGGTTAGTGGTCCGAGGTTAGTCCGGCGCTCTTTACTAGCCTCCAACCTCTGACCTCTAACCTCTCTTTTGTGTAACAATCTAACCAATGAAGCCAGCTTCGGAACTTAAACGCATCGTCGTTCGCGGCACAAATTGGGTCGGCGATGCGATCATGACCATCCCCGCTCTGCGCGAACTGCGCCGTATCGTTCCGGATGCGCATATCACGTTGGTCACACGATCGTGGACGCAGGGGATCTTTGCCGATGCGGATTTCCTGGATGACATTTTGGTGTATGACCGCGAGCGAAGATTCCTAGTTTCGACGCGGCAACAGATCGCTGAATGGAAACGGCGAAAATTCGACGCGGCCATTCTCTTGCAGAACGCGTTCGAGGCGGCGATCATCGCGCGCCTGGCCAAGGTTCCAGTGCGAGTCGGGTATCCCACCGATGGGCGCGGGTTTCTTTTAACCGAAAAGGTCCCCTTGCCCACCGAAGCGAAACATGAAGTTTACTATTACCTAAATATCGTGGCGGAGTTCGAGCGCATTTTGCGTGGTAGTTCTTCCGTTGACGATCATCCGCCACGGATGGAGCTACCAGTTTCGGCGGAACGGTTGGGCGAGGCGGCGAGCGTTATGAGCAGCCAGGGTGTTGCCGAGGGCCAGCGGATCGTTGCGCTTTGTCCCGGTTCCACCAACAGCCGGGCTAAACGCTGGCCCGTCGGCCGTTTTGCCGCGTTGGGTGACCGGCTGATCGCCGAGATGGGCGCCGCGGTCGTGTTGGTGGGTGCCGCAGATGAATTGCCAATTTCGCAAGAGGTGGCCGCGATCATGCGGCATAAACCCGTGGTGCTGACCGGCGCTACCAACTTGGCACAGGCGGTGGCGGTGCTGGGAAATATCGATCTTTTGGTGACAAATGACACCGGCCCCGCCCACATAGCGGCGGCTTTAGGCCGTCCCGTATTGGTGATCTTTGGGCCAACCGATCCGACCACGACGCGACCGTTCGGCGACCTGGCGGTGGTGATCCGGCATCCGCCCGATTGCGCGCCTTGCATGCTGCGCGATTGCCCGATCGACCATCGGTGCATGACGGCGATCTCGCCTGACGAGATCTTTGACCAGGCGATGAAGGTGTTGTCGAAACGCGATGAAAAGTAGAGCCGTGTTTTTGGATCGCGATGGCACGATCTCGGAGGAGGTCGGCTATTTGGACGACCCGTCGCGGTTTCGGCTATTGCCTGGTTCGCCTGCCGCTATCCAGTTGCTGAACGAAAACGGTTGGAAGGTGGTGGTGGTTACCAATCAGTCGGGCGTCGCGCGTGGGTTCTTTGCCGAAGAAATGGTGGTTCAGGTGAACGAATTAATGCGATCGAAATTAGCCGCGGCCGGCGCACGCCTCGATGGCGTTTACTATTGCCCGCATCATCCCACTTCGGGGGCGGCGCCCTACGTCTCGGATTGTGATTGCCGTAAACCCAAACCGGGCTTGCTGTTTCAGGCCGCGCAGGAATTGGATATTGATCTATCGGCTAGTTGGATGGTGGGGGATCGATATGGTGATGTTGCGGTGGCGCCGGCCGCCGGTGTCAGATCTGCGCTAGTTCTCACCGGATATGGGCGGGACGAATGGGAAGCGCTTGGAAGGGTCTGGAAGCACGAACCGGAACTAGTTGCAGAGGATCTGCTAGAAGTCGCTCGAAAGATCGTAGGGAAAAAAGCAAAGCAGGAATTTAACCGGAGGTAACGGAGAAAACGGAGCCGGAGAATGATCGACTCTGGTCACCAAAATCGTGGAATTGGACACGGTCCCAAGGTGTCAAGTTGGAGGACCCGATCAAGCATTCCTTCTCTGTTGCCTCTGTTACCTCCGGTGAAAATGTCTCCGGTCTTTACGCTGGCGCGCGTCCGTAATCGTCCTGCAGCCGTTCAATATCATCCTCGCCGAAATAATCGCCCCGCTGCAGCTCAATAAAGACCAGCAACTCCGTCCCGCGATTCTCTACACGGTGGGCAGCTTGGCGGGGAATGTCGATGTTTTGTCCCGAAACCACGAGCTGATCCACATCGTCTAGGGTAACGATCGCCTCACCGCTTACGACCATCCAGTGTTCGGCCCTTCGCTGGTGCCGCTGATAACTCAGACGTTTGCCGGGTAAGACCTCGATCCGTTTCACCTTGTAGGTGTCGCCTTCGTCCAACACGTTAAAGGTTCCCCAGGGCCGTCGGTCAAACTTGGGTGAATTGTCTACTTCAATTTCCTGCATCTTATTTTCCTTTCCCGGGGGAACGAAACTTGATCGTAAAACTTTACCGTTCCGTTAACCAAACCTCAAGCTAGGCGGTGAATTGACGAAAGTGAGATCGATCGCCACGTGGTCCACGATGCTCGCCACGGCCTGGCTGATTTATGTTACCCTGCACCGGATATGCCCGACGTTAGACTCAGCAGGGAATCAGAACGCGCGTTGCGTGACCGCCTCTGGTGGTTGATCGGCGGACGCCTGGTGGCCGTGATGATCTTGGCCATCGCCGGGGTCTTTTGGCGCGGTACAACGGGCGGCGGCGCGATCAATTTTGCGAACTTCACGTTGGCGATCTTTGCCGCCGTCGCGGTCGCCTCTATCGCTTACGGTTTACTCTTGCGGTTCGCGGGAAATCTGCGGTTGCAGGCGGCGATGCAGTTGGCCGTCGATGTGGTGGTGATCACGGCGATCGTGTGGGCCAGCAGCGATGTCTATTCTCCCTTTGTGATTCTTTACATCATTAATATTGCCCTGGCCAGCATCCTGATCGGGCCACGGGCGGCAGTGATCACTTCATTGGGTTGCGCGGTTGCCTTTACCAGTGTGGCCATGCCGGCCGTCCTCGGTATGCTGCCGCGGGCCGGCGATGCGGTCGCAGTTACGTCGGTCGTAAAGGCGATCCAGGCGGTGGGGTTGAATGACGCGGCCTTTCTGATCATTGGATTACTTGTGGCCCAATTGGCGGCGCGCCAGACCCGGTCCGATGTCGAACTGATCGCGACCACGCAGACCTTGGCTAGTTTGCGAGCCTTGCACGAACGCATTGTGGAATCGATACGTTCCGGATTGGTCACCACCGACCTGGACGGCAAGATCTATACTTTTAACGCCGCCGCCGAAGAGATAACCGGATATAAGTCCGTGGCTGTGATCGGCGAAAATGCATCCCAAATGTTTGGCGATCTTTCCGAGGCGGTCGAAGAATCGTTGCGCTCGTCAGCCGATGGCGAAATGCCTCCTCGGTTTGAAACCGATGTCTTGACCCCCGAACAGTTGCGGCTGCGTATCGGTTACGGCATCGCCCCCTTGTTCTCCGAGGGCGGCGAGACCACGGGTTTGGTCATTACTTTTCAAGATCTGACCGACGTGCGGGCCCTGGAAGAAACTTCGCGCCGGCAAGACCGCCTGGCTGCGGTGGGCCGCGTCGCGGCCGGCATTGCCCACGAGATCAGAAACCCGCTGGCCGCAATGCGCGGTGCGATCCAAGTGCTGCAGGCAGATGTCAAAGAGGACGAAGGCCAGGCCCAGTTGATGGGAATTATTCTGCGCGAATCGGACCGATTAAATAAGATCATCACCGATTTTTTGGTCTATGCCCGGCCGCGGCAGAGTGAATTCAGCAACATAGATCTCCGCGATGTGCTGCGCGAGACCTTTATGTTGATGCGACACAGTCCCGAATTGCATCCGGACCATGTTTTGGAAGAGTCGGTACCCGAGGCCCCGTTGCCGGTTAGTGCCGATGCGGCGCAACTGAAACAGGTCTTCTGGAATCTGGCGCGAAATGCTTTACAATCAATGCCGAACGGCGGCCGTTTGCGGGTCGAGATGGACCGTCGCAAAAATGGCCGGGCCCACATAACCTTCACCGATAGTGGATGCGGCATGACGCCGCAGCAGGTTGAACGGTTATTTGAACCCTTTTCTTCCTCGCGAACCGGCGGCTCGGGATTGGGTCTTTCGATCGTCTATCAGATCATTCGCGATCATAGCGGCACCATCAACGTCCGCAGCATCGAAGGACAGGGAACGGTGATCAATATTGAATTGCCCGGGAAGGATGCAGTCGCGCGAAGCCAGAACGAACTCTAGAGCCGAAGCGGCGGGGCCGGGAGTCGGGGGTCCGGGGCCGGGGAAAGAAGCGCCCTGAAAGGTGCGAGAAAGTGGCGCACCTTATGCCGTGAACGGTTTGGTGGGTTTCGGCGTCGAAGACGTCATAAGAACTTAGCCAGAGGCAAGGCTTTGCGCGGCCTCTGGTTCGAACGTAAATTGGTTGGCGCACTGAAGGTGCGCAAAGTTCTGGCACCTCTTCAGGGTGCGGCCTTTTTTTCGAGTTTACCAGAGGCTGCGCAAAGCCTGGCCTCTGGCTAAGTTCTAAATGCGCCTTCAGCGCAACGAAAAATGTACGACAGACGGTTAGTCTGTCGGTGCCGGATGCAAAAGTTGTAAGTCGAAAATTGATCGGGCAGCCGGGGTGAGTTGCGATCGACAGGTTAACAACCTGTCGTATCGGGGTTAACAACCTGTCGTACCCTTGATACATTTTATGGCGAATCTCTTAATAGTTGATGATGAACCGGGCATCCGCGAGGTATTGACCTTAGTGTTTGAACGAGACGGCCATCACGTCCGTTCAGCGGAAAACGGCCGTCTGGCGCTGGGACTGCTTCATCAAGACCCGGCCGATCTGATCCTTTCGGATGTGCGCATGCCGGACATGGACGGTATCGAACTGTTGCGCAACGCACGCGAGGCCCATCCCGATATCGCCGTTATCATGATGACCGCCTTTGCCACCGTCGATACCGCCCGCGAAGCCTTCAAACTGGGTGCGGATGATTTTGTTCAAAAGCCGTTCGATATTGACGAACTGAAGCTGGTCGTGGCCAAGGCTTTGGAAAAGCAGAACCTGGTCAAAGAGAACCGCGCCTTTAAGCGAGCCCAAGCCGACCGCGGCAGCATGGACAACATCATCGGCCGTTCGTCGCGGATGCAGTCCGTCTATCAGATGATCGAGGCCGTCGCCGAAGTAACCTCGACCGTCCTGGTCAATGGCGAAAGCGGCACCGGTAAAGAGTTGGTTGCCCGCGCCATTCACAATCTCAGCCAACGCAGCGATAAACCGTTCATCTCGATCAACTGTGGCGCTTTCACGGAAACGCTGCTCGAGTCGGAATTGTTCGGTTACGTAAAGGGTTCGTTCACCGGTGCGAACGCGAATCGCAAGGGTTTGTTCGAGGCCGCACAAAAGGGCACCATTTTTCTGGACGAGATCGGCGAAATGTCCCCCGCCATGCAGGTCAAACTGCTGCGCGTTTTGCAGGAGCGGAAAGTGCGCCCGGTCGGTGCCCATGACGAGATCGAGATCGACACGCGGGTGATCGCCGCGACCAATCGAAACCTAGCGGAAATGTCCAAAGACGGTTCGTTTCGCGAAGACCTTTATTACCGCATCTCGGTGATCCCGGTCGAATTGCCCCCGCTGCGTGACCGGCGCGAAGACATTCCCGACTTGATCAATCATTTTATTCAAAAATTCAGCGGCGATTCGCGCCGCAAATTGGGCATCAGTGAAAAGGCTGCGCGATTGTTGGAGGCCTATGCCTGGCCGGGAAATGTTCGTGAACTCGAAAACACGATCGAACGCGCCGTCGCGTTGGAGCGGACCGATGCGATCCAGGCCGAGCGCTTGCCCGAACAAGTGACGAACTATAGTCCGACGCGGTCGGCGTCCGGTTTGACCCTGCCCGAGGCGGGCATTAACATAACCGCGCACATCGATCATCTGGAAAAGACCTACGTGGTTGAGGCCATGCGCCGTACCAATGGCAATCAAACCCGCGCCGCCGAGTTGTTGCATCTAAGCGTTCGTTCGCTAAGGCATCTTTTGGACAAACACGACATTCGCAATCTCACCACCCAATTGCGTGGCACCCACGCCGGCGAAAACTAATTACTAACCCGAACTTGGTAGTACTGCCTTAAAGCGGGTTTTTGTTCGTAGCCCCGCCTTCAGGCGGAATCTTACCGAAGGTCCTCGACGAAATTTAACGAGCTCGTATTGAACCGTTTCGGCTGTAGCCGGGGCTATGAACACGGGTCTGAGGCGGCAGGGTGCAATCAAAAGTGCGAGTTGGTATCAACGCGGAGGCTACCTCTTTGCGCTGAAGGCGTATCAAGAAAATAGCCAGATGCAAGGCTTTGC
>JBDSEC010000435.1:0-3095 GCA_039920205.1 Pyrinomonadaceae bacterium | reverse complement strand
TTGACCGACATCGCCGAAACGGTGGCGACGGCGGGCACGCAGTTTTCCAGCCATAACTGGCGCAGCGCGTCGGCCGGTAACAGCGGTGGTTGGCAGGTAACGCGGACATTGTTCCTAATAAATTGTTTGCTCGGCGCGGTCGCCACACCTGGCGGCGTCTATCCGAATGCGTGGAACAAGTATGTTCCAAAACCCATCTATCTGCCGCCGCATCCGCCCAAATGGAACGACCTGACCTGGCCGGAAGAATATCCGCTGGCGATGAACGAGCTTTCGTTCCTTCTGCCGCATTTTCTGAAAGAGAATCGCGGCAAGATCGACGTCTATTTTACGCGCGTGTATAACCCGGTCTGGACCAATCCGGATGGGTTTTCCTGGGTCGAGATGCTGAAGGACGAAAGCAAGATCGGTTGCTACATCGCATTAACGCCGACCTGGAACGAATCGTCTTACTTCGCCGATTACATCTTGCCGATGGGTCATTCGTCCGAACGGCACGACACGCATTCGTACGAAACGCATGATGCGCAGTGGGTGGGTTTTCGCCAACCCGTGATGCGGGCGGCGCGCGAGCGTATGGGTGAAAAGGTGACCGATACCCGCGCGATCAATCCAGGCGAGGTATGGGAAGAGAACGAGTTCTGGCTGGAACTGACCTGGCGCATCGACCCGGACGGCAGCATGGGGATCCGCCAATACGCCGAGTCGAAAAAGAATCCGGGCGAACGGCTGAGCGTCGACGAATACTATTCCTACATGTTCGAGAATTCTCTGCCGGGCCTGCCCGAAAAAGCCGCGGCCGAAGACCTGTCGCCGTTCGAATTCATGCGGCGTTACGGCGCCTACGAAATAAAGAAAAAGGTCGGCGCGATCTATGACGAACCTGTGCCGGACGAGGAACTGGAAGATACGCGCGAGGATCGTTTTCAGCGCGTGTTTACCCGCACTGCAAAGCCGGCGACGTTGAATATCGTGCCGATCCCGTCGCCGGACGGTGATGCCGACGGGCGGCGCCTGGTCGGCGTCAATGTCGATAACGAGATCAAGCGCGGCTTCCCGACGCCGAGCGGCCGGTTGGAGTTCTACTCGTCCACGCTGGCCCAATGGGGTTGGCATGAATACGCGCTTCCGACCTATATCAAGAGCCATGTGCACCCGGACAATCTGGAATGGGATCAAACCATTTTGATCTCCACGTTCCGCCTTCCGACGCAGATACACACGCGCAGTGCGAATGCGAAGTGGTTGGACGAGATCTCGCACACCAACCCGTTGTGGATCCATACCAGCCACGCGGCGAAGCTGCACGTGAAGACGGGCGATCTGGTCCGCGTCGAGACCGAGATCGGCTACTTTGTCGTTAAGGCCTGGGTCACCGAGGGGATCAAACCCGGCATCGTGGCGTGCAGCCATCACATGGGCCGCTGGAAAATACAGGATCAAGGCCAACGTCAAATGATGGCCACCGTCGATATCGGCCGGGTCGGTGATGATTGGGCCATGCAGCGCAAAAGTGGCGCGGCGCCGTATAAGTCCAACGACCCGGACACGATGCGGATCTGGTGGACCGATGTCGGTGTGCACCAAAACCTCACGTTCCCGGTACACCCGGACCCGATCTCGGGCATGCATTGCTGGCACCAGGCCGTGCGCGTAAAGCGTGCCGAAGCGGACGACAGCTACGGCGATATTCAGGTGGACACCGCCAAATCGCACGAGGTCTACCAAAAGTGGTTGGCGATGACGCGTGGAGCGGTGCTGAATTCGCCCGACGGTACCCGTCGGCCGTTCTGGTTGTTGCGGCCGTTGAAGCCGGCGCGTGATGTCTTCCGCCTGCCTGATACCGAACCGGTAGCGAAGTAATGGAACTGTTTCGCTCGCTGGCCGCACTGGTCGAACCGCCGGTTGCCGGGTTGGCGCCCGTGGCTGACGTGCTGGAAATGGGGCCGCTGCCAGCGGCGGCCGAGCATACCGAACTCTTCACCTTTCAACTTTATCCGTACGCCTCGGTCTATCTCGGCCCCGAAGGGATGATGGGCGGGATCGCGCGCGATCGCATCGCCGGTTTTTATGTGGCGATGAAGCAAACACCGCCGCCCGAGCCGGATCATTTGACCGATCTGTTGGCGTTCTATGCTTATTTGTGCGGGCACGAAGCACCGGCGGACAAGCCGGTGGCGGCCGAGGCCTTGCGACATGTGCGGAAGGCTTTTCTATGGGAGCATTTGATCAGCTGGCTGCCGCCGTATCTGCAGAAGGTGCGCGAATTGGCGGGTCCGTTCTATCAACAATGGGCGGTGTTGATGGAACTGGTTCTAGCACAAGAGGCGGCCAAGTTTGGCGAGCCCGAGCAGATCTCTTCGCACTTGCTAGACGCGCCGGGTGTGGTTGACCCTCGTGAAAGCGCGTTTTCTGCATTCCAAGATTCGTTGCTGGCATCAGTCCGTAGCGGCATGATCCTGACCCGCGCGGATCTATTGACCGCCGCGCGCCAATTGAACATTGGCGTTCGGTTGGGCGAACGTAAATACATTCTGACGGCGTTGTTCGAACAGGACGCGCCGGGGATGTTGGAATGGCTCGCGGCCCAAGCGCAGATCTGGGTCGGGCGTCATCAGGAATCGAGCAAGACATTTGGCGAGACGTCGTTGTACTGGGAAGCAAAGGCTGCCGCTGGCGTCAAATTACTGGTTGATTTGAAGGCTGGAGCTGGAGCAAAATCGTAGGATCCCGGTATGGTTATCACGTGGAAAACGCCCCGGCGTCGCGACAGAACATTAGGTGTCCCGAATTCTAAGAATCAAGTTCGGCGTTCCCCTGGCGTGAGTCGAGGCTAAATTCTCGCCACTTGAGCCAATTCCCGAAACAGCTCGGCTGCTGCCCAGTGCGGTGAGGCTTGCCTCACCGGAGCGCATGAAAAGATTGCGGCTATGCCGCGAATTTGGCTTTTCGCTCACCGTACAAAGAACATTCGCGGCAAGCCGCACTGAAAGAAGGCTGCCCGGTGAGGCAAGCCTCACCGCACGGGTCAGCGGCCGAGCCGGTTCGAAGGATGGATGTGCTATTTTTGCAGTCAGACAACCCGAAGTTTTTGA
>JBDSEC010000434.1:0-12684 GCA_039920205.1 Pyrinomonadaceae bacterium | reverse complement strand
CGGTCTGCGCGGCGAGCGCCTTCCGGTCAAGTCTTTCACTTCCGCCGATGGTTTAGGCAGTAGCTTCGTCAGCTACACCATGCGTGATTCGCATGGGTTTCTTTGGTTTTGCACGCGCGATGGGCTTTCGCGCTTTGACGGGTCGACCTTTGTCACCTACCAGATCGGAAAGAACTCACCACCCGGCATCGAACAAATTATTGAAACCCGAAACGGTATCTATTGGATCGCAACCACGGGCGGGCTATACCGTTTTGACCCGACCCAGCCCGCACCGCAAGAACTGAAGAGTGCAACCCGACCTACGCTAAACGCGATATTTGTCTCGGAAAACCGGGGCTGCTTGTTTGAAGACGGCGAAGGGAATTTATGGTTGGGCGGGTCCAGCCTAATACTCATCAAGGAGTCTGACGGGAAAATATCATATGCTCCGACCGAGTTGGGTCTGCCCGCCTCTCCCACTGTCAGGTTTACCATCGATAGTATTTTTCAGGGACAGGATGCCAGTCTCTGGTTGGTTACGACACAGGGTTTGGTGCGGCGACTGCCCGACGGCCGGCGGATGTTTTACGCGATCGATCCGACGCACACCGACCGGCCGACCTCGGCGATCGAAGATGCCGAAGGCCGGATCTGGATCGGACGTTCTTCCGGTGTGTACGTTATAAAACCGGAAACGTTCGCGGACCTTGGCGCCTTTCGCGACGTCGCTGTTCGTCAGATTGACCAGTTAGCTGAAAACCAAGCGAAAGATCGATCTGCCCTGCCGCAACGATCCGGCCAGATCCTGAAATTCGGTGACCTCGACGGTTTCACCGAACGCAGCGCGACCTATCTCTACCAAACTTCTGACCACCGGATCTGGATCTCTGCGGGCAACGGCGTGATCGAATATGACGGGGCCCGATTCAAGTTGCACGCCGCCGATCAGGGTTTGGGTCCAGGTGGCGGCGCCATGATCGAAGATCCGAATGGCAATCTCTGGCTGAGTTGGGTAAATGGGCTCAAGCGTCTCGACCGGCGCGGTTTTACCACCTTCAATGAATTGGATGGGATCAAAACCATCTCCTTGGTCGGCGTAGGAGAAACCACCAAGGGCGATATCTACGCAGTTTCTAGCGATTTTCTAACCAGCGTGATCAATGAAAAGGGGTTGTACGCGGTGCGTCCAGCGATTCCGTTGACGGCCCGCCCGGTCTGGTTGGCCAACCCACTGTTCCAGGATAGCGCCGGTGAATGGTGGGCTTTGACCAACGAAAAACTCTATCGGTTTCCCGCGGTGGCGGATATCCAACAGTTGGCTACGGCCCGGCCCACGGCGACTTACGACAGCCACAACCGTCTAAACGGCCAAGAGATGCGGCATATCTTCGAAGATTCGCGGCATGATCTGTGGATCTCGACCCGCGAAACTGGTTCGGGCAAATTCGCGCTTACACGATTCAACCGCTCGTCAAATACCTTCTACACTTTTTCGGAAAAGGAGGGCTTCCCCACCGCAAATTCACCGACCGCATTTGCCGAGGATCGTCAGGGCAATTTGTGGTTCGGCGAATATGAGGGAGGTTTGTTGAAATTCGCGGGCGGGCGCTTCACCCTCTTTACGCAGAAAGATGGGATTCCGCAGGGAGTGATCACGTCGCTGCTGCTCGATAAAGACGGCAGATTGTGGATCGGTTCGAGCCTCGAAGGCCTAAGACGACTGGACGATCCCACCGCCGAAGTTCCCCAATTAGCCGCGGTCACGACGAACGAGGGATTGACCAGCAACAACGTCCGCACCCTGGCCGCGGACAATTTTGGCAACATCTATGCGGGAACCGCGCGCGGGGTTGATCGTCTTTCGCCGGACGGCGCACGCATCCGTCATTTTACCGTGAACGACGGATTAGCCGGAGATTTCGTTGTTTCATCGATCAGGGATCATCAGGGAAATCTTTGGTTCGCGACCTTGAATGGTCTGTCCAAGTTGGTCCCGGAAGCCGAGACCGACGCTTCAGCACCGCAAGCCTGGTTTGGCGGATTACAGATCGCCGGAGAAAATCGGCCGGTTCCACAACTTGGCGCTACAAATATATCGGGTCTCGAACTGGCGGCGGGGCAAAATAATCTTCAGATCGATTTCTTCGCCATCGATTTTCATCCTAATGAAAATCTACGCTACCAATTCAAGTTGGAAGGCGCAGATGGAGATTGGAACGCGCCAACGGCACAGCACCGCGTAAACTTTGCCAATCTTTCACCCGGCAGCTATCGCTTTTTGGTGCGCACGGTCAATGCCGATGGGGTCGAGGGGAAAACCCCCGCCGTCCTGGCGTTCCGGATCTTGCCGCCGATCTGGCGGCGCTGGTGGTTCCTGTTGCTCGCTTTGTTTGCGGTCGGTGGCGCAGTACTGGCACTCGATCGCTATCGCGTCGCAAAAACCCGGCAAGTGGAAAGCGCGTTGCTGAAAAGTATTGAAAGCGAGACCCGCTTTCGGACCTTGGCGGATACCGCGTCAGACGCGATCATAACTATCGATACGCAAAGTAACATTGTCTTTGTTAACGAAGCGGTGGAAAAGATCTTTGGATATTCCCCGGCGGAATTGATCGGCAAGAAGTTGACCGAGTTGATGCCGCAGGAGCTACGTTCGGCGCATGAAGGCGGTTTGCACCGTTACGTTGCCACCAACGAAAAACAGATCGGCTGGTCCGGAACGGAATTACCCGGGCGGCACAAGTCGGGCGCCCTGATCCCCCTGGAACTGTCGTTCGGTGAATTTGAGCTAAAAGGTGCTAGATATTTTACCGGCGTCGCTCGCGATATCACGGAGCGGAAACGGGCCGAAGAGGCCTTGGAACGAGCACAGGCCGAACGCTTGGCCGAGCTCGAGCGCGTCCGAAATCGCATTGCGCGCGACCTGCATGACGACGTAGGCTCGAGCCTGACCCAGATCGCACTTTTTAGTGAGGTCGCCAAACAAAAGCAGTCGGGCGCGGCCGGCGCCGCAGAACCGTTGGAATTCTTAGTGGAAACGTCGAATGAACTGGTCGAAGCGATGAGTGATATCGTGTGGGCGATCAACCCGGCGAAGGATCATCTGTTAGATCTAACCCAAAGGATGCGGCGTTTTGCAGCGGAAAGTTTTACTGCGGCTGGTGTTGATCTGGATTTCGAGGCACCTTCGGTGGACGCCGCCCTGGGCGCAAATATACGCCGCGAGGTATTTCTGATCTTCAAAGAATCAGTAAATAACATCGTCAAGCATGCGGAATCCACCCAGGTCCGGATCGAATTTTCGTTAACGGATGCGTTGCTGGTCTTGAACATAAGCGACAACGGGCGGGGCTTCGACGACAGCGCCATCGGCGCCGACTTCGATTGGGAGACGACTTCGGGTGGTAATGGTCTTTTGAGCATGAAGCGCCGCGCCGAAGAACTGGGCGGCGAGTATGTGATCGAGTCGGTAATTGGCCGCGGAACCCAGGTAAGGTTGCAAGTACCATTGACCTAATTGTCCACTTTACCCGAACGGGTGATGTGCAGGTCATTACCAGCGACTAAACTCGACCACATGATAAGCGAAATTACGATTATGGAAACGACCGTTCCGGAAACAAAACTGATCAGAACCGCAGTCATTGAGGACCAACCCAAGATCCGTGAAGGACTGGCCACGTTGCTGGAAACTACCCCGGGGTTTGCCTGTACGGGCAGTTACCGCTCGATGGAAGAGGCCTTGGCCAAGATCAGTTTTCATTTGCCGGACGTGGTCCTATCGGACATTGGTTTGCCCGGTATGTCGGGCATCGAGGGGATCAAGATCCTCAAGCAACACCACCCGGATCTGACCATTTTGATGTTATCGGTTTATGACGATGACGAGCGGATATTTGATGCGATCTGCGCCGGAGCGTGCGGGTACCTACTTAAACGAACGTCGCCCGCCAAGTTGCTGGAAAATATCAAGGACGCGGTCGATGGGGGTTCTCCCATGTCGCCCGAGGTCGCTTCGCGGGTGCTGAAACTATTCCGCGAGATCCGCCCGCCGGAACAGGTTGATTACGACCTGACGCCGCATGAACTGCGTCTCCTTAAGTTGTTGGTGGATGGCCACAATTACAACACCGCGGCCAAAGAGATCAAGAACAGCGTCAATACCGTTAAATTCTATATCAAACGGATCTACGAAAAGCTTCAGGTTCACTCGAAATCAGCCGCAGTCGCCAAAGCGATCCGCGAACGTATCGTGTAGACCCTATCATCAATTGCCGCTTCATTTAAGGACCGCCGCAAGCTACTTAAGCTTGCGGCGGTCCTCATTTTACGACTTACCCGAACGGGTGATGCGCCCCACGGAGAACCCCGCTAATTTGTTCTCGTCACGGCGGGAACGCGCGGAGCAACCGAAAGCATATAACGCCAAATTATTAACGTTACCACCGCGGCAAGCGGCGACCAAAAAGGAGACATCATGAGACGCTCAAACACATTTAATCTTGGATCACTCATCACTTTGTTCATGCTTTTATTAACCATATCTATCGCGGATGCGACGGTGTGCGCTCAAGGGGTCACAACCAGCCCGGCCGCCCCGGTGGTCAATTTGACGGCTCCGACTAACGATAATTTTGTCGATGCTGCGGTGATCGATCTTCCGGTCGATAACATCGAGATCGATAACACGCAGGCCACCAGCGAGGCGGGAGAACCGAATCACGCCAATGCCTCTGGTGCCCAGCATTCCGTCTGGTTCAAATGGACGGCGCAGAACAATTTCGGCGTGTCCATTGATGTGGTCGGCAATCTCGACAGCACGTTGGCGGTCTACACCGGTAACTCGGTAAACGCGCTAGTTCCGGTTGCAGCAAACAATAATGTGGGGGCCGGACTAGTTAACCGTTATAGCCGCGTGACGTTTGCGGCGGCGGTTGGAAAGACTTATTTTATCGCCGTCGCCGGCGCCAATGGGGCGACTGGTAGTACATACTTCTATATGGACGTTAACACCGCCGAAAGCGGGAAGATCGCCGACTTTGACGGCAACACCCGTAGCGATCTTCTCGTGTTCCGACCCAGCAATAACTATTGGTACCTCAATACTGATCCTAACTCGACCGGTGGCGAAAGTTATCTATCGTGGGGGATGACCGGCGATATTTTACTGACGGGCGATTACTCCGGAGACGGTAATTCCTCTGACGCCTGTGTGTGGCGGCCGTCTACCGGAACCTTCTATGTGTATAACCAAATGACCAATGTGTACTTTACCCAATCGTGGGGCACGGCAGGGGACATACCGGTCAGCGGTGATTTCGATGGGGATGACGTGGCCGATTTTGCGATCTGGAGGCCATCGAACGGCACTTTCTGGGTGCTTAAGAGCACCGACGGAACCGCCCTAGTGCAACCGTGGGGCACAGGTGCAACGGACGTGCCGGTCCCGGCGGACTACGACGGCGACGGTAAGACCGATTTCGCCGTGCGCCGCCAGTCCGGCCCGGCCGCCGGAACTTTCTTCATTCTCCGGTCAACGGACAATAAATACGAGGATCCGGTTTTTGGCTACGCCACGGACCTGACTGTTCCGGGCGATTTCGATTTCGATGGCAAGGCCGACATCGCCGTATATCGTCCCAGCAACAACACCTACTACGTCATTGCCAGTCAAGACAAACACATCATCGTCCAAACCTGGGGTATGCCGGGTGATATTCCGGTCCCGGGGGATTACATTACTAATCCGCGTACCGCTTTTTCAGTCTGGCGGCCGAGCACTGGAACGCTATATATACTCGACCGATTCGACCACACCTACGCCTATAACTGGGGGACCGACGGGGACATTCCGGTCGCGTCCTTGCGGGTTCGCTGATGATTTGGTG
This sequence comes from Pyrinomonadaceae bacterium, assembly GCA_039920205.1. Lineage (GTDB taxonomy): Bacteria > Acidobacteriota > Blastocatellia > Pyrinomonadales > Pyrinomonadaceae > JBDSEC01. Next base: position 6,817 of record JBDSEC010000434.1, on the reverse strand, counting down.
AAAATATCAATTGGTAACCTAAAGAGGCCTGAGTTCATTCAGGCCTCTTTTCAGATTATTTTACCCTCTCCCAGGCAAAGTCTCACGGCAGGATCTCGAAATCTACCCACTGACTGGCCGTGCGTTTTTTTCCCCCACTGGCTGAGTCCGTCACCACGACCTGCAACACGTATTGACCGGGCGTCAAGGCGGCTCCAAGTTGCAGTGCCCCGGCGAAAGGTAAACGTTTGAGATCCGTCCGGCCCGCCGGATCATACGCCGACTCGTGCCCGGCAAAGACCTCTTTCCCGTCGCGAAATAGCTTTAGCTGAGTCTTGAGCTGCGGTTGTCCCGTCGCGCGATCGATCCGGGCGTTGAATAGATAGCACGCATACTGCAGCACCATGCCGGAATGAAACCGCCGGCCGGTAATGCCGGCGTCGGGATCGTCCGATGGACGCGGACCATCAGTGAAGTTCGCCGACGGGTCATTCATCAGGTTGAACGAGGCTTGGTCCGAACCAAACGCCGCAATCCCGGAGACCTGCAACCGGTCCTTCGTGAGGTCCGGTATCTCGACAAACTGTCCGGCCGATCCGGTTCGTTCCGTCGCCGCGTCGCGAATTGCCACCCGGTATTGATAACCGCCAGGCCGCTTGACCGGCAGGGTGGTCACGTAAACAAACCCGGATCTCATCGCGCGCGTGTAAACGTCGTCCTTCAATTGAATGGTGTAGGTGCGTCCCACTTGATCGACCGGTACCCCATCACCGCGGAACGTGATCGCCATCAGGTCGAAAACAGCTTGATGCGATCCGTCCGGCTGGTCGGTAAAAGTCAGATCCTGAGTCTTGATATGCAAAAATGAACGAAGAAAGGATCCGGTCTCGGCATCATTGCCGAACAACGAAGTCAGTTGCAATTGCGCGTCGGTCGCATTGAAGGGTGACATCAACACTTTCTCCATCTTCTGGTTGGTCGTGACCGGCGGCGCGGGCTTCATCTTTTCATCACTTATTCCCAGGAAGCCACTGCGATAGCGTACCTGCAAACCACTTCGCTTGAGTTTCACTCTAAAATTATTGAACCGCAATCGCTGGGGATCAAAGCTGGTCGCATCCGGATGATATCCGATCAAGTAATATCCATTCTGGTCGGCGATCATCTGCTTTAATCCATCGCCCAGATCGTTATTGTTATGAATATTAAAGCCACCCGTCTTTTTGGCTAAAAAGATCAAGCCGGATTGGGTATCGAACAACATGCGCGAGCGATTCATCGGGATCGCTCGGGCCCCGCGAATGCCTACGCCGCTAATATCATCGGCCGCGGTAAGATCGGTGATAGCCACCCCGCGCGCATCCATGGTATAGATCACCACCGACGCACGATTGGCCGCGTCGATCAGTCGATCCAAATGATCGATCGCGCGAGTGTTGCTATTCCCTTTAGAGTCGCGCAATTGAAATCCATCCGATAACAAAATGATCGACTTCCGCCCCGGTAATTCTCGGAGACCGCGCACGACGTAGTTTATCGACCCGAGCGTGCCGACCGCATACGATTGCTCGACATAATCGTTTTCATTGCCTTCAAAATTTGAGGCATCGGTCGGGTCCGTGCTAGGTTTCGGTTCGTCATAACGCAGTGGCTCGATCGCACTTATGCCACCGCGGCCGGACGGATTCCAGCGAATTCGCTCGATGGCCGCCAGCAATTGCCGCTTGTCGGAAGTGAATTGTTGAGACACCCCGACCCCACCGCTGGTACGAATGACCGCGACCAGATCGTTCGGCTGAACCTGCTGATTCACAAACTTGCGCAGCGCACCCTGCACCTGCGAAATACTTTCCGCCGAAAGTCCCAGATCGTCTACCACCAACGCGATCGTGCGACGAACCGCTTCTGACGACAAACGGGCAAGCGGGATCGGCGGTGCTAAGGGGTCCGGCTTCGCCGTGGTCTTCGACGGAGTCGCGTTCGTTGATGAAGCAGCAACCGCAACATACGAAAAGTTCGAGATCTCTTGTCGCTGACCGTTCTCAGATATCTCGAAATCTTCGGGCTTTAAGTCCGACACCGGGTTTCCGTTCTTATCCGTCACCGTCACATCAAATTGGACCAGGTTCGTGGTGATACGTACAACGTCATCGTCGTCATATGGATTCGTGGTTTGTGGCGCCGCCGGCGGCGATGGCTGAGTCACGGGTGGGGTCTGGGCAGACACCGTCAGTCTCGGCGACAAAAGCGCGACCACAACTAAACGGTTTAGAAAGTTTTTCATCTTACAATTCCTTCGAAAATGGTCGTCCGACCTGACCACATACGCGCCAATCGCGGCGGCCGCACGCGGGCGACCGGAATACATTGCGCCACCAGCAAGTTAACTACCGCGCACGGGGCACGATATCAAACTTTATCCACTGCGTCGCTATCGGTAGCGGTGGCGAATTCTAAAGCTCAATTTTGCCCAGCAAGCGAATGTTCCCCTATTCCCCGGCCTCTAATCCCGAAACCGCAGGTTTCACCCGCTTGCCACCATCAAAACGCGCCCGTATAATCGCTTTTGCTTGTGGCGCTATGGTGTAGTTGGTTAACACGCCGCCCTCTCAAGGCGGAGATCACGGGTTCGAGCCCCGTTAGCGCTACCAAAATTGCCGGGAAAGAGATCAACGCGCGACTGCCGGTGGGCCAGTCAGCGCGTTTTCTATTGTTTGCGACCGTATTCGGCGGTGCGATCTTCAACCTTCAGCCGCTTGGTCAGGGCATCCATCTGCTCTGGCTTGTACGGAAAGTTTGTACCCACGACCACATAAAGTCCGTCGTCGCTTTTTAGATACTGGTTGGTTTGCACGGGCGAATTGGCTTTGATGAAGTCGAAGTCATCCTTCACAAACGGGGCGCCGTCTTGACGCGAGAGTACCCAGACCTTGGCAAAATTGCCGTTCGCCACATAGTTCAGGCTTGCTTCCAGCGGATTGCGCGGTGACGGGCGCGGCGTCGGGTCAGGCTTGGCCGGTTTGGTGTTAGCGGGCGCCGCGGTGCGGTTGCAGCCGATCGAGCCAAGAGTCAAAACTGCCGCGAGGCTAACAGCGAAAAATCTATTCCGGATCATTTTAAAAAAACTCCACTTCTCGAAATACTTAACGGACCCGCTCAGCAGGAACTAGCGGCGGCGTACGATGTTGCGGCTGCGCCGCTCTATGTGCGGCGATGGCTACGCCTCGCCTTGGGCTTCCCAACCTACAATATCGCGGCTGCCGCGCCGGCGGCGTAGCCGCAACAACTTGGATAGTGTAATACTCTGGAAGGTGAAACCTTTCCGCACATAGAGCGGCAGAACCGCGAAAGCGGCCCCGCAACAAACCATGACGCTCTAGGACCGGTAAAGCCACGAAGATGGGCTGGCAAAAAACCTAACTTTACTGGATCCGCGAAGCCGCTAAGACTCCGAACTCCAATCCTATGGTACCGGTAACACCTTCTCGTTCCCAGTGCCTTCGGGGTCGTTTACATTCTCTTCCAATTCATCGCCGGCCGAGTCGGCGGCACTATCATCCGCCGCTTCGTCGGGTACCGGTCCTTTTATCGCGCGTAGTTTTAGGATCACGCATTCGTTATCCTCATAAACATTATCGAACCATCCGCTGCCGATCGCGTTGGCGTAGAAATCGTCATGGACGCTTTCTTTGTCCGTAAAAACATATTGCGCGCCGAATTTGTCGCGAATGATCGGACCGGGATCTTCGACCTTGCCCAAAGTAATGTCGCGATAGAGATCGGACAATTCGCGGCTTCGACTAAATAGATAGTTCGGATCCAGGCCGGATACATAGGCATGGTCCTGATCGTAATAGAACAACTTGGGGAAATCATCCCAATCCGTGTTAAAGATCACTTGCCCTTTAGGAACGTTCGCCCACATCCATTCTGTTCCTTTTTGGTACTGATCCGGCGGTGCGGAATCGGCGATGTCACGGCGCACGCCATAAGCGCTGATAATGATCGCGACAAATAGAAAGGCTCCCGCCACGATCGCCGAGGCCAAACGGATGTTCTGCCACAAAACGTCCAACCGCAGATGAGAACCGCCCTGTGGCTTGTCCAGCAACGGCTCTAGGTCGCGCAGGAACTCGGTCTTGGCTTTTACCCGTTCACGCGCCTCGTCAAAAATGGTTTGCAGCGAAAAGGCCGCAAACAATACGGCGAACGGCGGCCAATACTCAACAAAACGCCGCCAGCGAAATACCCCGACCATCATGACCGTCGAGAAGATCAGGAAGAACAGTGGACGCCTGCCGTTGATCCGGTTACTACGGGCGAAGGTCACGTACCCAATGAACATCGCCACAAATGCAATCAGGCAATTGCCCAACAAGTCCCAACTCTCGTACGGGTACCATTCCTGACCGACCGCGACGGAATAGTCGCCCGACTTAGCTTTCATCGCGATGTGGGCTATTTCTAATACGATGTTCTTGGGAAAATAGGGGTTGATCACCAGACCCGCAATCATGCCGGTCGTGGTAAAAACCAGCGGCCGCCATTCAAAGCGCCACTCGCTCCACGCCAGAACGGCAGTCCAGATCGCGGCCGCGGCCAATAACGTGGGAAACAAGCTGTAAGTCCACACGAACAGGAACATGACCGGCGCCAACCAGCGATAGCGGCCGGTGAAAAGCAGATGGATACCCACCACCATGAAGATGATCGCCAGCGGCGGCGCCTTGGCCATGTTCATCCGGTATAGGAACGGCGCCGAACAGGCGACCAAAGCCAACAACCAGAGCAGCGGATAGTCCAGCCGGTACCGCATCACCAGCCAATAACACATGAACACGGCGGCACTGGCAAAGAGAACGGCCGATAATTTAGCGGCCGTCGGCAATGACAGGAACCAGGTAAATGGTATCTGTAGCAGGTGAAAGAAATAGTGGTGATCGACATAGTTTGCCGCATCCAGGGTCGTAAGCGGCAGCCAGGTAAAAGCGGGTGGGCGAACATGTCCGGCCCGAAAATTCTCCCACAACAGCCGGCTCCAACGAATGTGATAGTACCCGTCAAAATCTCCGCAACAGATGCTGGCGGTTGCGTACTGCAATCGGCGAAATAGCAGCACAATGAAGATCCCGCCGCACAGATAATAAAGCACCCGAGTCATGCGATCGGACGCGACGATCTGTTTCCAATCCCGCGGTTCCCGCTCGGGCACGGAAGGCGCGGCCAAGGGTTCAGCGGCGGGCTCAGTGGCAGGTGGCGGGGTATCGGGTTCTTCGCGAACTTCATCCATAAAGGGAGACTCTCAATTGTCTACGTTGGGTTGCGCGCCACGGGAACAGCGCGCGTGCTTGTTCATCAACAAAATACCATGAAGCCAAGGTTCGGATAAAACAAGTCAAGATCCGGGCGGTCTAGCCAGGTAACCGGCGCGCGTGACATACTAACGTTTTAGCGCATGACCAGCGACCCGGTGCGCCCACGAACGAGATAAATAAATGTATCCAGCGGGAAATCTTTTTCTGCCCACCGCGGACGGGCAACTAGAAGCGATCTTAAAAGAGCCACGCACCGAGCGGCGGGGCGTGGCGTTGTTGTTGCACCCGCATCCCTTGGGCGGCGGCACCATGCATAACAAAGTCGTTTTCCGGGCCGGGGCGGCGTTGAACGACGCGGGCTTTGTCGTATTGCGGTTCAATTTTCGCGGCGTGGGCCAAAGCACCGGCGTGCATGACGAAGGCAACGGCGAACGCGAGGATGTGCGCGTGGCATTGGACTATTTAAGTGAACAATATCCGGGAGAGGCGATCACCTTGGCCGGCTTTTCGTTTGGTTCGCGCGTCGGTTCCGAGGTCGGAATTAACGATGACCGCGTAGTCCAATTGATCAGCATCGGCACGCCGGTAGACAAGTACGACTTTTCGTACCTGTCCGACAGCCCGAAACCGATGCTATTCGTGCACGGCGCCAACGACGAATTCGGCAGTGTCCCGCGACTAAAAGAATTGGTCGCACAGGTCGCGCATTCGACATTAGTTGTAATACCCAACTGCGGCCACTTTTTCGAAGGCCACCTAGACGAATTGAAACAAGCAATTTTTGACTGGGTTAGCGAGGGCAAGACGGAGACCGCCCGTAGGTAGTCGCCAAATAATTTGTCCGAATAGTGCAGATAAAACGAAGCGCGTGTCGTCGGCCCACGAACCTACTGTCTACTGACTACTGTCTACTGTCTACTTCTTCTTATGACCACTGATCCAGCCATTCGCATAACCATGATGCCGCGCGATACGAATCCGCAAGGCACTATCTTCGGCGGCGTTATTCTTAGTTATATCGACACCGCGGGCGCGATCGAAGCCCATCGTTACACCGGGATGGATCGTTTCGTGACCGTCGCCATGAAGGAAGTTATCTTTCACGAACCCGTCTACGTGGGCGATCTGGTCAGTTTTTATGCCGAAACCACCCGCGTGGGCAACACGTCGATCAACGTTCATGTTGTGGTCGAAGCCGAACGTTACGGCGTCGGCACCCGTGAAAAAGTTCGGGTGACCGAGGCCGAAGTGACTTATGTCGCGGTCGGTCCCGATCGGCAGAAAATGAAGATCGTGGTCCCGAACAAGTAAACGAACATCCGTCTGCAATTTGGACCAACTTGTGCGCCCGAAAAAGTATGGTCTTATTAAAAGCGATCCAAGCCATGCGCGTGTATCAGTGGAGCAAGAATCTGCTGATCTTCGCTCCCGTGGTCTTTGCGCACAAGTTTCGCGACCTAAACTTGTGGTGGAATTGTGGTCTGGCGTTTGTTTCGTTCTGCGCGCTGGCCTCAAGCGTCTAT
>JBDSEC010000433.1:0-5737 GCA_039920205.1 Pyrinomonadaceae bacterium | reverse complement strand
AAGCTGATCAAGGCGGTACCGATGTTGCCACCGACTTGAGTCGGAATTCCGCCATCGGCCAGTAATTGGCCCACCAAAGAAGTCGTCGTCGTCTTTCCGTTCGATCCCGTGATAGCCACGATCCGGCCGCGCATGAATCGTGCCGCCAATTCGACTTCGCCAATGACCTCGGCTCCGGCCCGATCCGCATATCGAGCCGGAATTGCCGTTGACGGCACGCCGGGGCTCATAATGACCAAAGCGACCTGGTCCAATAACCAACTCGGAGCTTCGCCATCGACAAAACCAACACCGATCTCTTTCAAAGCCAGCGCCTCGGCCGGCCAGTCGGCCAATGGTTTTCGGTCATGAAGCGCCACCACCGCCCCGCGATCCGCAAGAAAACGCGCGGCGGCGATGCCGCTCTTGGCCGCTCCCCAAACCAGAATTTTTTGGCCCGAAACTTCCATCTCTACTACCGCAACTTCAACGTCGATAGACTGAGCAACGCAAACAGAATAGCCAGGATCAGAAATCGGAAGACAACCTTTGATTCCTTCCAACCGGAAAGTTCAAAGTGATGATGAAGCGGCGCCATCTTAAAGATCCGGCGCTTGGTCATCTTGAACGACGCAACCTGCAGCATCACTGAACCTGCTTCAATGACGAACACACCACCGACCATCACCAACATGAACTCTTGTTTGGTCAGAATGGCCACGGTCCCGATCGCGCCACCGATGGCTAGGCTCCCCACGTCACCCATGAATACTTCGGCGGGTGGCGCGTTGTACCAAAGGAATCCTAAGCTCGCGCCCACCATGGCGCCGCAAAATACGGTCAACTCGGCAGCTTCGGGCCGATGCGTTAGGTCAAGGTATTGCGACCAGCGTGCGTCACCGATCAAATAGGTGAACGCCGTCATGGCCGACATCGCGATCAGCGTCGTGCCGATCGCCAATCCATCCAGCCCGTCGGTCAGATTCACTGCGTTGGAAAAGCCGACCAACACTAAAATGATCAAACCAGCGTAAATGACCGGAAATACATTCGTGATCTGGCTTTGCGCCGTCGCCTTAAAGAACGGCAGACTAACGTTCCAGGTGTAAGCACCGGAAAAATAAAGCGCGGCAAATACGCCGATCGCGATCAGAAACTGGCCGGCTAGCTTCTGCATGCCCGAAAGGCCCAAGCTGCGTTGCTTGACCATCTTCGAGTAATCGTCAATGAACCCGATAGCGGCAAAACCGAGCGTGGCGATCAGCGCGATCCAGATGTAAAGTCCATTTAACCGCGCCCACAAAAGTGTCGAGATCATTACCGAACCGATCACCAGAATGCCGCCCATGGTCGGCGTGCCCTTCTTTACGTGATGGTCCGCCGGTCCCTCTTCGCGGATCTGTTGGCCGACCTTCATTCGTTGCAGCCAACGAATTACGCGGCCGCCGAAAAGAAGCGAGATCAACAGCGCCGTGATCGTCGCGTAAGTGGTGCGGAACGTAACGTATTGAAATACGTTCAACGCTTTTACCAGGTAGGATTCACTGCCCTCTAACCGGGTATAAAGTAGTTTGAAGAAGATGTAATAGAACATTTAGCTCAGCTTTTGGGTGCGGGACTTTCCCGTGGAATATATGCGCAGGGCGTTAACCATTGTCGCGCAAATTCCCGGTACGGGCAAAACCTAGTCCCCCTTTTCCACCCGGTAATGTTCCTGCAACTTCGTAACGATCAGATCCGTTCGCACTCCGCGCGAACCCTTGATCAGGATCAGATCTCCGGACCGCACATCACCCACCAGGGCTTCGGCGGCATCTTCCGATCTGTCAAAGAACTTGACCTGGGTAGCCGCGAGCCCACCGGCGATCGCTCCGGCAATGAGTTCGGTCCCCAGCCCGCGTACTCCCCATAGTTCTTTAATGCCGGCCGCGGCGATCGCCCGTCCGGCTTCAAAATGTAGTTGAGCCGCATCCGGGCCTAGCTCGAGCATTTCCCCCGCCACCACCAAAACGCGTTTCGCATGGCCACCACCGTGCGCTAGGCTCTGTGCCATGCCCACTAGTGCACGCGGATTCGAGTTGTACGAATCGTCAATGACCTCGAAACCTTCCACGAAGCGCAGTACTTGTCCGCGCTTTTCACCCGACTTAACCCCGCCCAGTGCTCGGGCGATCTGTTCTGGACCAAAGGCAAAGCAAGTGGCCACCGCCGCGGCCGCCAGCGCATTCGAAATACTGTGGTGGCCGGAAAGCGCCAGCGTCGCGTCGGCCCGACCTAACGGCGTCTGCAAAGAAAACCGGCTATGTCCGAAGCGCCCGATCTCGATCTTGGTCGCGCGCACATCCGCTTCGCTCTCAATACCAAAGGTCAGCACCGGACCGTGATGCTTTGCTGCCATGGCCGCAACCAATTTGTCGTCCGCATTCAGGATCGCGACCCCTTTCGGTTTCATCCCTTCGATCAATTCCGCCTTAGCTGCGGCGATCCGTTCGATCGAACCCAAATGTTCCAAATGAACTGGCGCGACGATCAACTCGACGCCAATATCGGGCGGAGTTATCTCGCACAAGCGGCGGATCTCGTGGGCCGGCGACGACATGCCCATTTCCAACACCGCGACATCGTAATTCTTGGGCTCGTTCCGGCCGCTGATCATTTGCAGTACGGCCAGCGGTAACCCCAATCCGTTGTTATAGTTACGCTCGCTTTTCAATACCCGCTGACCGCCTGAGGCGAGCACCGCCGCGGTCAATTCCTTAGCGGTCGTCTTGCCCACGCTGCCGGTGATCCCCACGACTTTACGATCCCAGGCGAGGTAAACCGCATGGGCCAAAGTCTGCAAAGCGTGTATCGAGTCATCAGTAAAAAGTAGCCGGTCACGAAATTGCTCAAGTTCCGGATCGCCCGTAACCCGTTCACGGCGTGCGACGGCCGCCACTGCGCCCCGTGCGAAAGCTTCAGGCAGGTATTGATGCGCGTCCGGGAATTCGCCATTGAAGCCCGCACGCCGGTATTCATCCGGTGAAAGCGCATAAAAGAGTTCTCCTTCCGCCACCGACCGCGAATCGATCGCCACGCCGGCGAAGGTTTGGTCCAGAAGCGACGCGCCCATACCCGAGGCATCGGCCTTCATCAATTCCGCCGCAGTCCGCAAGTTCAAGCTTTGATCCCCTCGTTCCCGGAGCGCTGCGTTGGCGGTCCCGCAATAGACGAATAACCCGGCGTCGCCGCCAGGCCTGCGTCCTCTTCCACCAGAGGTGCGACCGCACCGTTCTTGGCGCGGCTTTGACGAACACGCCGCCGGCATTCGATCAAACGATCATGGGCGGCGAATTGCGTTGGTTCAGTTTCGTCAGGCGGCCGGTTCATTTTCAATCACTCCGTGAAAAGTCAACGCGCACCGTTTGGCCCAGAGCCAACTTGCGACCCTTGACCGGAAATTGATTGACCGCGCGGCCGTTGCCGCGCGCTTCAAGTTGGATACCCATTTGTGCGCAGATGCTGGCTACATCTCGCACGCTTTTGCCCCGCAGATCCGGCATTAACATCGCGCGGTTGGCGCTGGCGACGTAAACCGTCTCCTCTCTGTTCTTGCCCGGCGCCACGACGCGCGGCAGCGATTCATTGGTGTTTTCAACGGTCACTTGGTTGCTGTCCGTTTGGTTCTTATCGTTGCGCGTGACGGATTCCGCCGTTTCCGGTTGAGCGTCAGCATCCGGGTTAACGTTCAACTCGGGAAGTATCTGCTCCGCAATGTCGCGGAATACCGGAGCGGCCACATCGCCGCCGTGATAGGCGCCGCCCGGTTCATCGATCACCACGGCGATCACGACCGCCGGATTGTTCACTGGAGCAAAACCCACGAACGAGGCGATGTGTTTGTTGGTATAGCCACCCTTGGGATCGGCCTTTTGCGCCGTACCGGTTTTTCCCGCGGCCGTGTATCCATCAAGTTGGGCGCGCTTAGCGGTGCCGTTGACGGTAACGTTCTCAAGCATATGCCGCAGGGTCTGCGCGGTCTCGACACTGATCACCCGGGTTTGCGCCGGATCGGCCCGATAGGTGATCACGCCATTTTCATCACGAACTTCGCGAACCAAATGCGGAGCGATCCGCAGACCGTCATTCGCCACGGTCGCGAACGCGGACGTTATCTGCAGAGGTGTTACTGAAATTTCCTGTCCGATCGCGATCGAGCCGATCGATGAGGCTGACCAACGCGCCGGTTTGCGCAGGATCCCAATGCTCTCGCCCGGCAATTCGATCCCCGACTTGCTGCCAAACCCGAACGCCCGGCTGTAGTCGTACATCGATTGATTGCCGAGTTTCAGACCTAATTTAATGGCGGCCACGTTGCTGGACTTCGCCAACGCTTCGGTCGCGGTAAGAACGCCATATTTGCCGCTGTCTTTGATCAGCCGGCCGGCGACCGTGATGGCTCCGTACTGACAGTCGATCGGTTCCTGCGGGGTGACCTTGTGCTCTTGTAAAGCCGCGGCGTAGGCTACGATCTTAAACGTCGAGCCTGGTTCGTAGACATTCTGCAAGGCGCTGTTGGCTCGCAACTCAGCCGAGGAACCGGTCGGATAGTTGGGATCAAAGCTGGGGTAATTTGCCATCGCCAAGATCTCGCCGGTCCGTGGGTCTTCGACCACGGCGGTGGCCGACTTGGCTCCGGTACTTTGCACGGCCTTCATCAGCAACTGCTCGACCTGGAACTGCATGTTCGTGTCGATCGTCAGCGTGATCGTGCCCGCTTCATTGGTTGACGTGATCGTACTAGCGTAAGACTTGTTCGAAGCGTCATGCTCGACGTCAACCTTTCCTGCTTCACCACGGATATCTTCATTGTGGCTGCGTTCGATGCCCGCCAATCCATCGTTATCACTCGAGACAAATCCCAAGACGTGCGAGGCCAAAACCCCGTTTGGATAGAATCGTTTGGGTTCGTTGCGGCAATCCATCCCGTCGATCGCCAAAGCGCGGATCTTTTCGGCCTGCGTATCGTCCACCTTGCGGGCGATCCAAGCGAATTTCGCTTTTGAATCTTTCGATCGTTGTAATCGTTCGGCCAGCGCCCGCGTATCACCGCCGATGATGCCCGTGATCTGTTCGCTTAATTTATTCGCGTCCTGGATCTTGTACGGGAGGATAAAGAAAGACGGGGCTTCTACGGTGCGGGCCAATTGACGGCCTTGGCGGTCGACGATGGTTCCCCGCGTCGGGTCGGTGACCACCGTTTTGCGCTGGCGCAACAACGCCTGCGTCTTGTACCAATCCGTGCTAACAACCTGTAAATAAATGAGTTTTGCGCCGATCGCGCCCACCCAAACCGAGAGGATGATGATCAACACTGCCAGTCGACCACGCGTGGCTTCGCCCGAAAGATCGATCGCATTTGAACGCCGCGTTGGCCGGGATTCTACTCGTTTCATGACAATGACTTCTTTCAACGGTGGGTAAGATCAAGTGAAACAATTAAGCGCGCGGCACCTGATCGACCTCCGCCTGGCACAAACAGGTGGACTTAGCGTTTGGGAGCGACCGGTTTCTTCGCGACCACATGGGCCGCTTCCGACGGTTCCGGCGATGGACGCGATTCGGTACGAACCGGAGTGCGTGGCTCGAACTGCTTCACCGTCGCGGACTGTAGTCCAAGTTTCTGCGCTTCGATCGTAAGCCGGGCGGGAGAAATGGCTTGTTCACGCGCGAGTTTCAAAAGTTGTTGTTCGGTCGTTAGTTTGGCATGTTCGCGCCG
>JBDSEC010000432.1:0-8342 GCA_039920205.1 Pyrinomonadaceae bacterium | reverse complement strand
ATCGACCGAGGCTCCGGTCACGGCAAATTGATCCAAGCGGATCTCGCCGGCGTCGGGCTGGTCCAGCCCGGCCAACAATTGCAGTAAGGTAGATTTGCCCGCGCCCGATGCGCCCGTCACGGCCAATAGTTCTCCACCCGCGGCCCGAAAGCTAACACCGCGCAATACTTCGAGCCGGCCGCCCCCCGGCAACGGAAACGATCGACACAGATTCCAGGTTTCCAATACGACGGTCATCCGTTATCTCGCAGGGTTTCCGCCGGACGCACGCGCGCCGCCGCACGGGCCGGATAAATGGTAGAAAGCAAGCTAAGCCCGAACGCGAGCAGTGCCGCCAACAACACATCCCGCGCATGTGGATGGAAGGGCACGCTGCTGATGGAATAGACATCGGGCGGCAAACTGACCAAATGAAATCGTTGGCCCAAGTAACAGCCCATCAATCCGATCGCCACTCCGGACATGGCACCCACCGACCCGATAAACGCGCCCTCGAGCATGAAGATCAACATCACGCTGCGGCCACGTGCGCCCAGCGCACCCAAGATCGCAATATCTAATCGCCGTTCGACCACCACCAACACCAAGGTCGTGGTGATATTCAGCGCGGCGATCAGGATGATCAAACCGATGATCACCGCACCCGCCTTTCGCTCCAAGGCCAAGGCGGCAAACAGCGGCCCATTGGCTTGCTGCCAATCGACCGTGACATATTCGGCGCCTAATTCATTACGAATGTTGGCGGCGATACGCGGGGTGGCATAAAGGTCCGACGTTTGTACGCTGATGACCGACGGCTCCATCTTTGGCGAGTTCGTAACGAAGGCCAGGGAGTCAGGCGCAAGGTAGATCCAGGTCGCGTCATATTCGTACAATCCGGTACGAAAGATGCCGGCGATGTGCGTCCGCAACACCCGCGGCGCGGCGTTATCGGCGGATCCCGGCACTGCGCCCGCGGTTAGGTCTAGTTGGTCTCCCACGTGCAAATTAAGCCGCTGGGCCAATTCAAAGCCTACCACTACGGATGCGGGGGCACAGAGTTCGGTCCCGGGACCGCAGCCGACCTTTACTTCTTGGGGCGAAGCAAGGATCGGATCGATCGACCCGGCGGTCAGCGACCGTTTTAATCCATCTAGGGTGGTTGGCGACGTCCGGTCTAACCAACGCAGGACGGCATACTCGGAGGCGCCCTTTTTAGTAATGACCAGCGCCCCAGTGTAACTGGTGGAGGCAACATCGGTGACGCCCGCGATCTTCTTGATCCGCTCAATTAACTCGAAATGGTTTTGAATGGGTGCGCTGTCACGCCGCAAGACCGTAAGGTGTGCCGTTCCGCGCAGGATCTTGTCTTGCATTTCATCGCGGAAACCATTGGCCAAGGCCAAAGCAATGATCAGTGAACCGACGCCGATCGCGATGCCCAGTATCGCGGCCAACGCGGTGATACGGGCCAACGGCCGCCGGCGGCGCGACCGCAAATAGCGCAACGCTAGAAAGAGTTCAAAGGGCATGGGGGAAATGTATATACGAAGGGATCGTCGCTATCTGTTTCGGATTCTTCAGAACGAACCACCCCGGGCCTGGCGGCCCAACCCCTCCTTAGCCAAGGTGGGGAGTTTTGTGCGGCTGCGCCGCGCGATAAACTACCGGCTACCGGCTACCTCTTTTCATCTCACCGTCACCTTGACCTCTCTGGTGCCGCACGGTGATTTGAAACTGACGGTAAACTCGCCGGTCTTCTTGCTGATCGAGGTAATGACAAAAACGCGTCCGGTGGCATCGGCCCGCAGACCCGATTGGGGAAAGACCGCGATATCGGACCAGTTCGACGTGGACGCCGAGATCTTGTCGATCTCGGCCGACCCTTCCAAAGTGATCGTGACCGAGACCGAACCGCCGTTACTCAGCAACGAAATATCCGGTTCGCTGATCACCATCGAACAGGCGCCATCCGCCGGTTTCGTCACCGCCGGGGTCGGGGTTTCGGCCGTTGGGATCGCGGTCGTCGCAGATTTTTCTATCACCATCCACGAGACCAAAGAGTTCGTCTCCGGGTCGCGGAACTTTCCGTCATTCATTTCGCCGAGCGCCAGTTTCCACTGACCGTCTTCCTTAACGAACGGGATCCGATCCCAACGGTCCTTCGCCAAATTGTGCACTTCCAGGGTCGCGGTCGTCCCGGACATCCGTAGGTTGCGAACCTCCGGCATTTCCGGCGCCGTGGTGGTTTCGGTCAGACCGGAGCGGAGCAATTCGCTGACGGGCTTTTGCTCGGTCATCGACAGGTTAGACAGGTACGTGACGGTGCTGGACGAAAGCAAGCGACGAAGGCTGTCGGTGTCGTGGTCATGAACCGCGGCGTATAACGAAGCGTAGGCGTTGGTCAGCGACGCTTCTCCCGCGGCGGCGGCCACGGACGGATCAACTATGCGCTCGCGGGCTTTGGAACTGCCTGCGCCATCATTTGACGTTGGTTCAACCGGAGTGTCCGTCGGCATGCGCAACTCCACCTTTTGCGACGTCGTGGGAGTTACCGCCGACGGCTCGGGCGTCGGTTCCGGGTTTGGCGGCGTCGCGGCCGGCGCCGTGATTTCCGGTTTGGTTTCCGGCTTGGATTCCGTGGTGACCGGCGGCAGCTCGACGATGGGCGTTACTTTGGGTTCGGGTACTGGCGGAGCCGCGGGCGTGGCCGTTGGTTCAGGCGTCGGACTCTCGCTGGGTTTCGGCGCCGTTGCGGCGTCACGCGGCAACGTCATCGAGATCGCGGGCGTCGCGGTTGTGTCTGCCGGTTTCGCTTCAGCCACCGGTGCCGGTTCCGGAGTGCCGGTCGTTTCCGGGATCGCGGCAACGGGAGTTGGTTCCGGTGTTGGCGCCACCGCCGGAGTCGATCTCGTGGTGGGAGCAGGTCCGGAAGGTTGCGCGGGTCCGATCACATCTTCTATGCCATTTAGCGATCCGTTGATCCGCCGATAGAGCGATTCGATCATGAGTCGGCGACCAAATTCTTGTTCGCCGGTGTTATAGATCTGATAGTAAATATTCAGCGCCTCGGGTCCTTGTCCGGCCGCGTCCAGCGCCGAACCAAGATGCCACATGGCGCCCCGCCACCAATTGGAATTTTCCGGCAGCACGCTGACCGAGCGGCGCAGACGGACCACGGCCTCGGCTGGTTTCTTCTGATTCAGCAGCGACCAACCAGCCAAGTCTTCCAACCGTCCGCGCACAATACGTGACAGGGTGGGCCGGTCAACATTCGGGATGTTCAAGGTGCCGCCATCGGCCAAGGCTTTTTGCCGGGCCGGACCCAATTCATCCGCCATGACGGCCGCCGACGCATTAGGAACATCCAGCGCGTTCTCGATACCGCTAGTCGCCGAATCGGTCAAGACCAGCGCGTCGGGCCAAGCGGCGCCTACGCGGGCCAACCGCGACGCGGCATAAAGTTGGCGATAGGCGCGCATCTCGTCGGTGCCCCCGGCGAACGCGCGCGCAGAGCTGGCCGCGGCGTCTTCACGCACCTTTGGTTCGTTCAAGATCGTATCTAGCTGCAACAGATCCTTGAGCGACTGCGCATTCGCTTCACTATCCGCCGTGGACGATTGGAAAATACTGGCGCGCCGCTCGGGCGCCAATAATGCGGTAAAACTATCCGCCTGCGCCGCGATCTTGCCGGCCAATAGAGTTTCGATCTTGCCGTCCTTGATCGTGAAAGCGCCCGCTAATTCGCGGGTCGCTTCGTCATAAAAGCCGGCTGCGACCAGAGTGCTGGCCAATTCATAGGTCAGCGTCGGGAAATTCCCAAAGTTGCGGGCAAAGCGAAGCGATCGTTCCGCCGCCAGTGGTTGCTTCAAGGCCAATAATCCACGCGCCAAAGCGATCTGTCCCCACACATAACGGGGCTCTAATTGAACCGCTTTCGAGGCATATTCGACCGCGTGCTTTCCGTCGTTATGCGCGGCATACCAGTAGGCAGCGCCGGCCAATAACGACAGGCTGCGGGGGTTGACCTCAAGCGCCGCGGTCAACTCGCGTTCGGCTTCCTCTTTTTGATTGGTGTCGAATAACGACAACACCATACCAGTGCGGGCGAATTCATCATTCGAGTCAGAAGTGAACAATTCGCGGTACAAAACCAAGGCTTCATCGGGATGGCCGGTGGCGCGTTTCATGTCGGCCAGACTGCGCCGGGCGTTCGGGTAGGTCGAGGACAAAGCCGCGGCCTTGGCGAACGACTGCGCCGCCTCGTCCAGTTGCAGCATAATGCGTTGGGCCGAACCCAGGGCCATGAATGCTTCCAATTTGGTGGGATCGACCTTGGCCGCTTGGCTGGCGACGCGGGCCGCGGCCGCGCCTTCCTCGGCGCCCATATAGAACAGGGCCAGGTTCAATAATCTCTGCGGATTGTCGCTTACCTTGGCTTCGATCGCTCGGCCCAGTTCCAGGGCGGCCGCGCGCTGGTCGCGCACAAATAGCGCGGCCGGCAATTGCGAAACGATCTGGTCATAAAGCTTATCCGACATATTTGCCGGAGCATCCGCCACGGCTTGCAGGAATAACGCAAGCGCGCCCGCCGGATCGCTGGCGAGCAACTTGCTTTCACCCCAGGCCGCGCGAGCCTTTACCAAGGATTCGGTGGCGCGCAATTTGTGCGTTGATCGGGGATGGCCGGCGATGAAGGTTTTCAACTTGGCCACCCGTTCGGGGGCGGGCAATTCCAAGATGGTGTTCAATTCTTTTTCGGTGGCCGCTTCGTCGTCTGCCGCGGGAGCCTGGTCGCCGGCGCCGCTCTTGGGAGCAGCGGTGCTGCCCGACGCCGGTTTCGGTTTGGCCGGGGCATTCTTCTGTGCGTTGACCGTACTTGCCAACAACAAGCAGAGGATCCCGAAGGAAATATGGAATAGAGCAGATCGTTTCATGATGCCTTTCAATTACGGCCGGACGGGGAGACCCGGCGCTGCGTGACGGCGGGCGTCAGCCCTTCCAGTAAAATGCGTCCCGTTGCGTTACTTGGTTTCTGTACTCCGAGTATTACCGCCAACGTGGGAGCAATGTCTGACGGCGCTGCGTCATTATAGTAGATTCCCGGCCGGATGCCGCCACCCATGATCACCAGCGGCACATGCGTGTCATAGGTGTAGGGCGAACCGTGCGTGGTCGCATCCACGGTATTGGAGATCTTGAACGAATCGTAGATCAATATCACATCGCCGCTCCGGGTCGGATAGAATCCATGCGCAACCCGTCGCGCGACCGGGTCCGAGGGCGAGATCGACGATTGCATCAACTGCGCGCGCGTGAAATACCGGACCGTGCCGGTGATGGTCAGGGCCGCCTCGCCCGCCACACGTTGGACCACTTCCGGATCTAATTTGTCGCGGCGGATCGCGTCCAGGTCCAAATAAAGTTGGCCGTTATAAAAACCATCTCTCATCGCACCGCTATCAACTTTGAACTTCTGAATGTATTCGGCGTTGCTTCCGAAACGTTCTTTGAGCGCTTTCCGCATGACTTCGACCACCGGAGCCGAGCGAATGCGATCACCGCCGAGACCTAACTCGGCGGAATTTTCGGGCGTCGGGGCCACGCCGTGATCCGCCGTAAAAACGATCAGGGTCCGATCCAGACCGACGTTCGCGTCAATGAAATTCAAGAAGTCAGCCAACTCGCGATCCGTCCGCAAAGTTATATCCATCGCTTCCTGGCTATACGGGCCAAAGCGATGACCGACGTAATCGTTGGCGGAAAGGCTGACCGTCAGCACATCGGGATCGTCATCTTGACCCAACGCTTCGTTGATCAAGGCTTGCTTGGCAAACGACAACACCAGTTCGTTACCGTACGGAGTCGTATCCAGCATTCCGTAGAAACCTTTACCCGGTCCGTTGAGGCCACCGGTCACCACATGGGGAAAGGTGTTGGTGTCCTTTTGCGCATCGTCCCCATAAAGCTTCTCCCACACCGGAGCATCGGCCCCGGCCCGGCGCAGGTATTCGGCGTCGGGCAGCAAGCGCTCCCACTTAGCTCCAAAATATTTGTCCGCCGGTTTATTTTCGTTGTAGGTCGCGACCCATTTTGGTAAGGCCGGGAAGTAATAGGTCGACGTTTCCATCCCACCCGTTTCATCGCTAAACCAATAGGCCCCATTCGCGTGGCGTCCCGCGGGCATGATCGCCGCACGGTCTTTCAACGAGATGCCGATCACTTTGGAGCGGCCGTTGGTCGCCAGCCGCAGTTCGTCACCCAAGGTCGAGGCCATTAATCGCCGCGGACCGCGACCGAATTCCTGGGGGCCGCCGCCCAGCGAGGCCCAGCGCGGTTTTTCCGCGGTGTCTTCCGGGTCTGAAGCATTGGAAATTAGGCGTCCGCTGACCCGATCCGGCCATTCGTTAGCAATGATCCCGGTTTCCGCGGGCCAAGCGCCCGTCATCATCGTGGCGTGACCCGGAGCCGTGTAAGTCGGAACGTGATCGTAATTCGCGTCGACCCACGATGCCCCGCCGCGCAGCAGGCGATTGAATCCGTTCGCGACGAACAGATCGCCGAATCGCGTTAAGTAGTCGTAGCGGAATTGGTCCACCGCGATCAATAACACCAGACGCGGTCGTTGGGTCGCGGTGTGACGCGCTACGGGCCGACGCTGTGCCCAGTTCGCCGGTGCCGCCAAAAGTAGACACAACCCTGTCACCAAAATTCGGCGCGCGATCGATGTTCGAAAGAAAACGTGCATGCACTAAGGGGTGAAGGTTTGTAAATGGCTTAGCCGTTTTTCCATCCGGCCGGCGGCGTTCAAGCCCGGTGTGTATTCGTAAACCGCATTCTCCCATTCGCCATACATGGCGTTGGGGATGACGATGTACTCCGTGCCCCAGCGCGTGCGATTCTCGTCCACAGCGGCAAAGCGTTCAGCGATCGGTTTGCGCTCAAAGACCTGCGCAATATCATTTAGATTGTCGCCCACCAAAAGCACGATGCGATGTTTCTTGCGGACCTCGGCGCGGCGCGGCTCCTTGCTTGAGACCTGGTCGCGCAGCAGGACGGTTTCTTCCGATATATCGGGAAAGCCGGCTTTTCGCAGGTTCGCCAGGGTACCCGGTAGCTCTTCTTTCGCGCGATTGGTGATGTAGAAAACGCGCACGCCGCGCGACGTGGCATATTTCAGAAAGTCCACCGCGCCGGGGATCGCCTGGGCCGCACCGCTGCCGGTCCACTTGGCCCAAGAGGCTTGCTCGAAATTTCGATGGTTGAGTATCTGCCATCCCTGATAAGGGCTATTATCCAAAACTGTCTCGTCAACATCGACCACCACTGCCCGACGGCGGCGATCCCGCGTCTTGTGCCGCAGGTCGCGATCCAACGACATGCGCGCGACGTTGAACGCTTGATAGGTCAGGGCGCGATATTCCGCCGAGGTCTGCATGAACAGAACCGCATTCAGCAGGTGATCGTAATTGGGTTGGACCGCGGTTTGCGGCGCCTGCGCGGAAGACGCGCCCGACCAGGTACCGGCGGTATAACCGCCGAACATCAGCATCAGTGCCAATGCAAGGTTTTTACTGCGGAACCACGACAATTTCATATTCATAGCAGGCCCTCGGAGGTTCACGATCTATAGTTCCGTCAAAAGGCCATGATAACATTGGCCTCAGCCGTGCGGCGAATGTACGACAAGTGTACGAAAGACGGTTAGTCTTTTCGGCGAACGAAAGACGGTTAGTCTGTCGCAGGTGCAATTAAGTGTGTGGGTTGGTCGAAGATGCATGAGTGTTCGTAGCCCCGCCTTCAGGCGGAACCGTCGCGAAAACGTCCCATTAAATTGAACGAGCGGGTTGGAACGATTCTAGTACCTTGTTCTCGACGTCGCATTTCCGATCAACCAAGTCGTGGAGAAGTTAATTTGGAAGGGATAATCGATCAATTGGATCTTGTTGTCCCTGCTTTTGCGGCTCTGCCGCTCTAGGTGCGGAATGGCTTCGCCATTCAGAAGTGATGTCCTAGCCTAATAGCGGCTACGCCGCCGCGGCGGCATAGCCGCTAGAATCCAAAGAGAGAATCAACTTCTGAAAGGCCGAGCCTTTCCGCGCATAGAGCGGCGTAGCCGCAAGAGACGCGTTGAGCAACGCACCTTGACCGCTTTCGGTTTTGACCAGTAGCGTTCCGTCTGAAGATGCTGTCTTGAAAAACAAGCAAAAGAATCTGGGGCACCAAACTCCCCTCCTATGCGACCACCCCGCCCTTCGGGCACCCCTCCTCAATCGAGGAGGGGAGTGGGTAGGCCGCTTGAGGCCGTGGGGTGGTAGTTCTGTAAATGTTCTTAAGTCCAATTTTCGGATTTTCTTCAGAAC
>JBDSEC010000431.1:0-6157 GCA_039920205.1 Pyrinomonadaceae bacterium | reverse complement strand
GGAACTTCAAAGCCAAACCTATCCGATTGTCCATCAAGCATAACGATCCGCGCTTGATCCAGGCCGGAATGCGTGGGACGTCGATCATATTGCGGCAAAGCCAGCGAAGTGTGAGCGAGCCAACGCCAACCTCAAGTGACGACCGGATCGAGCTATTTCCTTTGTTGGTCGGAAACGAGGTCAAAGACGGTTTGCTGGTTGGCGAAGTGATCAAAAGCGATGACCACCGACGCGAGATAGCCGCCTTCTGTCACGATCTAGCCTTGCCCTTGGAAGTGCTTCGACTGCGGGAGAAACTTGAACAGCGCGATCAGATGAGTGAATCAATGATGGCGCTGACGGAAAGCCTGCCCACGGATAATCCTTCGGGCACCTATCTTTCCATTCTAAGACATTCTGCCGAATTGGTCGGCGCCGAACGTAGTTCATTGCTGCTTTACGACGAATCCTCCAAGGAACTGGAAGTCAAAGCTGCGATCGGACCGCGCGCGGAAAACGTCAGCGAAACGCGCATGCGATTAGGTGACGGTGTTTCGGGCAAGGTCATGCAACAAGGGCGTCCGATGATGGTGCGGGATGTTTCCTCGACCGGTATGGCGCCCGCGCCGTCCGAGCGACGCTACAAGACCCGTTCGTTCATAAGCTATCCGATCATTATCGGTGGACGAAAGATCGGCGTACTAAATGTTACCGATAAGACAAGCGGCGGCACCTATGACGAGGTCGATCTTAGTCTGATCGAGTCGATCGCTCCCCAGATGGCGCTGGTTTTGGATCGGGCCGAATGGCAAGAGAAGGCCGCGCAGTTCGAGCTGATGTCGATCACCGATCCTTTGACCGGTTTGTTAAATCGCCGTTATCTGGAAGAGCGGTTGGCTGAAGAACTGAGCCGTTCTCAGCGCTATGGTTATTCGACCAGTTTCATGATGATCGATATTGACGATTTCAAGTTCTATAACGACCGCAACGGACATCAGGCCGGCGATCGTGCATTAGAGATCACGGCCCAATGTTTGAAGTCATCATTACGAGCGGTCGATGTTGCCGCGCGCTATGGTGGTGAGGAGTTCTGCATTCTCCTGCCCCAAACGACTTTGCTTGAGGCCCAAGTGATCGCGGAACGAATTCGCCGCAAGATCGAACGGCAGACTTTTCCCCACGGATACCGGCAACCGGGTGGAAGCGTCACGGTGAGCATTGGCCTTTCGGTTGGGTCGGAAAAACTTAGTTCGCCCGCCGAGGTTATCGGCGCCGCCGACCGCGCTCTATATGTAGCCAAGAATCGCGGCAAGAACCGGGTCCAGGTCGTTTCGGAATCCTCGCCGGTAGCAATCCCCGATGTCCCAGTCAACGTTCAATAATGGTCCGTCGGAACGGCGCCTGTTAGGACGCATAGCCCCGGCTGATCTTATCGGCCGTGCGACCGAACTCGCTGCGATAGCGCGGCACGGACGTCGTGAAACACCGGATCGCGCGCTGCTCCTTACCTGTGAGCCGGGAGCAGGCGCGTCGGAACTGCTACGCCAATCCTTCGATCTCGCTTTTCATGCTCACGAGGACATGGTCCCGATCTACTTCCGGTTCGGCGAATTCGATCGGACGGCCGAGGCTGTGGCCCAACGTTTCCTCCGCACTTTCCTTCATCACATTACCGCCTTTCGTTTGGATGACACCGGATTACTAGCGGCGTCGCCCGCAGTCCATGAGTTTGTCGAGCTGGCGCCGGCCGGCGATGTCGCCTGGATGGAAGGACTGATCCATGCTTACGAACGACAGCGATCGGAATACGACGAGAGCGCCATGATTCAAGTATGCCTGAGCGCCCCGTTACGCGCGGCGCAGCGTGGTGTCTTGCCGTTGATCATGGTCGATGATCTGCATAACGCGGATCTATTGCCTGAGGGAACGGCCTTTGTTGCGCAGCTCTATGCCGCCCTTGCGCGGGCGAACGTACCGTTCGTTTTGTCGGGTCGCAGGCGCCGCATTGTAAAACTTGTCGAATCCGCCCGTGACGAGATCATAACCGGCCCGAGCCTTAAGCTTGACCGCCTAGACCCAGAAACGGCCGGCGAATTGGCTCAGCGGCGAGCGGCCGGTGCCTCAGTAGCGTTGAATGACGAGACGCGAGACCTGATGGCCCAGCAGTTAGACGGCAGCCCGAAATTGATCACTGTGGTGATACAGGCGGCGATTGAATCAAGCGCGCGTCTTGATAGTTTTCGTGGTTTCCAAACACTTTATGTTGACCAGTTGATGGGAGGCCGTTTGGGACGGGTGCATTCGTCACGGTTAGACGAAGTCAACCTGGCGGCCCCACGGACGCCATTATTGAGCCTGATCGAACTGCTTTACGAAGGGTTAGAAACGGCCGGCAAGGTTTCGACTGAGGTCTGGAAGCGCCGCTTACAACTGACCGACGATGAGCTAGCACAGGTTACGCAGATCTTGGCCGGCTCGGAGTTTCTGGATATAGACGGTGCGGCCGTTGAGTTGGCGCGAAACTCGACCGTGCGTCTAGACTACCTCCGCTTGCGGCACCGGATCGAGATCCAACAATTGCCTCGTGCGTTGGTGATGGCCGAGGCCGCGATGGATAATTTAAAACGAGCCCCGCTGACGATGGCCCGGCAATACCGTCGAAGCGCAGCATTGGGTATTCGGGAGTCATTGGCTCGATTTGATGGGCAGCAAGTTCCCCTAGCCCTGCTTGATTACGCGATATTTCGCCGCGAATTTAAGGGACGTGACCACGAACAGATCCTCCAACGGTTGGCGAGATCTGCGGATGAATTCGGCTTGCCCCAAGTGATCCAATCGTCTTTTGGCGGCGCGGTTTTTCCCGCTCTGCGCGCGGTATGTGACGACGAGCGCTGCGCCATAGCGCATGGGTTCGAAGCGGGAGATTATAGCGATAACAGCGAGATCGTTTGGCTGGCCGCCGAAGTCGATGCCAAGGTTGAGGCCGGCCGCGGCATAACCGAGGTCTGGTGCGATCGGTTGGATAACGTGGCCCGCGCCTGCAATTTCGCTCGTTGGCAGATCTGGCTGGTCGCACCGGAGGGATTTTCTGTCGAAGCGCTGACCTTGCTCAAGGGTCGAGGGGCAATCGGTTCGAGCGCGGAACAGTTCCGGTTATTGAACTCGGTGATCGACGGTGGCGAACTTGACGATCGTAGCGTTGACGAAAGTGAATTGATCATTCCGATGTCCGAAGACGCCGAACTGGCGGCGGCCGAAGCCGTAGAAGAGATCGCCCGCCAGAATCATTTCTCGCTTGAGGCGATCAATCAGATCAAGACCGCCGTGATCGAGGCCTGCATCAACGCCGCGGAACACAGCCTGAGCCCGGACCGCAAAACTCGCCTGCGCGTGCGAGTTGAAGACGATCGATTGATCATTACCGTTTCCAGCCGGGGAATACAGCGATCGCCGAATGTATCCGACACCGTGGAACCAGCCTCGGCGGATCGTGGGATGGGGCTCGGGCTTATCCGTGCCCTGATGGACGAGGTGGAATTCGAGCCGGTCGATGACGGAACCCGACTGCGTTTGGTCAAGTATCGCGAACCGCAGACGGCACACTAGTATTTGATTTTGCGCCCCTATAAATTCAGCCTACAATTCATTCGAACTTAAATTCACTCTTCGTTGAGGGATCGATGCGCTTCGAATTCTATCAGGACGGGCTTCTGGACGTGCCGAAACTTTCGGTTGATGGCACGGTGGACAACAGTATTCACTTTTCCCATTGGCAGGGAAACAAGACCCCGGCGGATGTAAAAGCTGACACCTCGACCGAGATAGCGTTGAACGTGGTTGATTCACCTGATCGCGAGATGCTCACGCAAGGGATCACCTTGGTCACTAATAATCACTTTGACACCGATGGCGTTCTTTCGGTTTGGACCATGCTGACCGGCGATCCCGCATTGGAATATCGGGATCTGTTGATCGCCGCAGCCGAGGCGGGCGATTTTTCCGAGTTCTCCAGCGAGACCGCCGTGAAGATCAGCTTGGCCATACAAGGGTCAGACAGCCCGGAACCGGGCGAACCAACGGGATCACCGTTAGCCAATCGCCTAGAGGGCCACGCGGTAACGGACAACGCCCGTGAATATGAACTGGTCTTGCACGAGATACCGCGTTTGCTGGCTGATGTCGGTCCGTATGAGTTGCTTTGGCGGCATCCGTGGGAACGTATTGAACGTGCACTGGCGAGCTTTGCCCGCGGTGATTCGACGGTGTTTGAAGACCTCAACGGTGACGTTTCGGTCGTTGTACTTGCGCCTTCCGTTTTTAGTCCGTCCGGGTTTAAGCCGACCCGCCACTCGGCGCCGTTTACGGCTATTTCACATCACGCACACGGGCGGTTCTTTGTGATCGCCACCCCGGCCGAAGGCGGCTGGATCTACCGCTTGGATTACCCCTATTATTCTTGGGCAGAGACCGTGGTTCGGCCGCGAATCTCGCGGTCCGATCTTACCGGGGCGCTGGCGCGGCTCAACGAATTGGAGGGCGAAGCATCTGGCCAATGGAAACTTGATGAATCGGAGATGACTTCGGCCGCGAAATTTATGGGGATCGACGGTGGCCCGGCTTCGTCACGCTTGACCCCGGATGCGGTTGGCACTTTGATCCGGTCGGAATTGACCGGAACGGGGGCCTAACGGGTGCAAAATCAAAGTGAGCGTCTTAATTGTATTGGACGCGATCGGCGCGAAGCGCCGCACGGCAGAAACCCGACCGACAGGAAGGGTGCGCGCGAGTTGGGGGAGCCGCATTTACAGAACAACCACCCCCGGGACCTGCGGTCCCACCACGGGCTAAAGCACCGTGGCAATTTACCTTGTCCAAGGAGGGGAGCTTGGCGGCCGAAGCGGCCGGCTTAGCCGAGTTAGGCGATGGCTTGGAATGCTAACGACGGACTCAAACTTTTAATTGCACCCTGCCCTGAACGGTCTTGAATGGCAGATTGGGATGAAAGATATCGATCTGGCGAATACGCTAACTTGGTGCCGAGTGAACTGCTTAGCCGCGCGATCAGTGGAGTCGCTACGGGCGCAGCGCTGGATCTCGCGTGTGGGGCCGGACGTCACGCCTTGTATCTGGCCGAGAACGGTTGGCGGGTGACGGCGGTCGATAGCTCGGTGGTCGGAGTCGATCTATTACGTACACGGGCGCGCGAGCGTGATCTTTCGATCGATGCGTGGGTTACCGACCTTGAACAGGGCGAATTTGACTGGGCGCCGCATACGTACGATCTGATCTGTGATCTCTATTATTTGCAGTTGGATCTGTTTCCGAAGATCCGCATTTCGCTTAAGCCAGGTGGCCTCTTCGTTGCGGCCATTCACTTGGCGGGACCCGATCGATCCCTGGATAACACGGGACACAGATTTGTGCTGGAAAGCGGGGAACTGCTCGAATACTTCAATGATTGGGAGATCCTTCATTACTACGAAACCAAAGATATCGACACGGATGCCGGTCAACATCACCGCCCAACCTCCGAGTTGATCGCACGATACCCAACTATACAAGTAGGGCGAAAAGGGAACTGAATTTCAGATGCACGACGTGATCATTATCGGCGCCGGACCGGCCGGATTGTCAGCCGCGGCGTGGTGCGACGAGCTGGGGTTAGACACGCTCGTACTTGAAGCGCGTTCCGATATTGGCGGTCAGCTCCACCGAATTTACCACCCAATAAATAACTATTTGGGGATCCAAAGCGCGAATGGGGCTGAATTGCGCCAACGATTTTCCGATCACGTAGCTTCAGCGGAGTTCGATCTTTGGACCGATGTCGAGATCGAACAGACAGACCTGCGTGCTAGATCGATCACTTTGCACAGCGGTGAAGTGTTGAAGTCGATTTGCCTCGTTATTGCGACCGGGGTGCGCCGGCGCGTTCTGGGTGTTCCGGGCGAGGCCGAGTTGACCGGCCAAGGCGTGGCCGAATCGGGACACCGCGATCGGGAATTCCTCACCGGGAAAGATATTTGTATCGTTGGCGGCGGCGATGCCGCGGTGGAGAACGCGCTGATGCTGGCCGAGGTTTGTCCGACCGTAACCCTGGTTCACCGGGGGCCGAAATTGAAAGCGCGACCGGAGTTCGCGGAAAAGCTGAAGGGCAATCACTGCGTTACCGTTTTCC
>JBDSEC010000430.1:0-6558 GCA_039920205.1 Pyrinomonadaceae bacterium | reverse complement strand
TACGGTATTTCGCGCACGGTCAAGGTCGTGTTCGATATGATCACGATCAAGTTCATGGCATCGTACCAAACCAAGCCGCTCTATATATTCGGCACGTTCGGGTTGGTGGCGTTCGCTGTTTCCATTTTATCGGGGATCTGGGCGGTGATCCTGAAATATTTCTATCACACCACTTTCATCCAGACCCCGTTACCGGTACTTTCGATCGTTATGTTCGCCGTAGCGATCCAGTTTTTCCTGATGGGTTTATTGGCCGAGATGCAGGTTCGCACCTATCACGAATCGCAGTCCAAGGCGATCTATGCCGTACGCGAACGACTCGGGTTCACAAATACGTAACGTCTTTGAGGACCATTGACCGGCGCACCCCAGCCCATTTTTCGATCGATCATTGTTAACCTATGTGCGGCATAGCCGGCTGGGCCAATTTGGATCCACAAACACCACCCACGGCCGGTGGAATGGAGTTGTTGCGCACGATGTGCGACCGCATGCTCCACCGCGGACCTGACTCAGATGGTGCCCTGGTTCACCAGGGTGTGGCCCTGGGAATGCGACGGTTAGCAGTCATTGATCTGCTTACCGGCGATCAACCGGTGTGGAATGAGAACCGCACCGTAGCGGTGGTGCTGAACGGCGAGCTCTATAACTATCGCGAACTGCGTACGGACCTGGAAAAGCGCGGTCACACATTCCGCAGCGCATCTGACACCGAGATTCTTCCCCATCTCTACGAAGAATATGGCGACCGAATGGTCGAACATCTGAACGGGATGTTTGCCTTCGCGCTGTGGGACGAGACACGAGGTCGCCTCTTCCTGGCGCGCGACCGTTTCGGCGAAAAACCGCTCTATTGGGGCATATTCGAGGGCCAGTTGCTCTTTGCCTCCGAGGCCAAGGCGCTGTTGGAGCATCCCTCAGTTAAACCTACACTTGATCTGCAAGCGCTGCGAGAATACTTGTCGTTTGATTATGTTCCGGCGCCGCGTTCGATCTATCAAGGGATCCAGAAACTGCCGGCGGCGCACACACTTTCGCTAGAAGGTGGAACGGTCGTGCTCGATCGGTATTGGCAACTGAGCTTTCAAAAGTTGCTTCCTCCGCCTTCGATCGAACAGGCCATCGTGCAGTTGCGCGACCTGTTGGCTGACGCCGTGCAAATGCGCCTGGTCGCGGATGTGCCGTTGGGTGTTTTCCTTTCGGGTGGTGTCGATTCATCCGCCATCGCCGCTTTCGCTGTCCGCGCCTCAACTACTACGGTCAAAACCTTTTCGATCTCGTTCGCGGAAAAGTCGTTTGACGAATCGACTTATTCGCGCGAAGTAGCCAGGCATCTCGGAACCGAACATCACGAACATCGTTTAAGCGTCGATCTGGCCGCAAATCTGATCGGCGAGATCGCGCAATGGACCGACGAACCACTGAGCGACCCGTCGTTATTGCCGACCTTCTTGCTGTCGCGCTTTACGCGCAGCCATGTGACCGTGGCCTTGGGGGGCGACGGCGGTGATGAGATCTTTGCTGGCTACCCCATGTATTATGGCCATCGCGTGGCCGAGCGTTATGGGCGGGTTCCCGGATTTCTGCGCCGGAACCTTATCGCACCTTTGGTTCGGAAACTGCCCATAAATACGGATAATATCTCATTCGAATATAAGGCGCGGCGGTTCGTGGCCGCGGACAAATACGACCCGGTCGCGCGGCATCACGCCTGGTTCGGCTCTTTTACTCCCGACGATCAGCTTGCGCTGTTAACGCCCGAAGTGCAGCGCCTTACTAATGCGGATATTTATGCCGAAGCACGTCGTTTATACGAAGACTGTGACGCCGACGACTTGATCGAACGCATGCAGTACTTGGACATGAAATTTTATTTGGCCGAAGATATTCTGACCAAAGTCGACCGCGCGAGTATGGCGGTTTCGCTGGAGGCGCGGGCGCCGTTCCTGGATCCGCGCATCGCAGAATTCGCCGCATCGCTGCCCCCCGAATACAAGTTACGGGGTCACGAGACCAAGTATTTGTTGAAACGTGCGGTCGCTCCGATGCTTCCGCGCGGGATCACTCGCCGGCCGAAAAAGGGATTTGGAGTTCCAGTGGCCGAATGGTTAAAAGGACCGCTACGTTCGATGGCGCGTGATCTTTTGGCGCCGGACCGATTGCGCCGCGCCGGGTATTTCAATCCGGAATATGTCGCCAAATTGCAGGACGAACATGAGCGAGGGCTCGCTAATCATCGCAAGCTGCTATGGACATTGTTAATGTTCGAGTTGTGGCGCGAGAATTTCATGGATTGAGCAAAATGGAGTAAGCAGTGAACCGTAGGCAGCCAGCAAAGAGAAGTGATGACGTATCCAACGAGCAAGCATTTCTGGCTGCTCATTGCTTACGGTTCACTGCTTACTGCTTACTGCTAAATCGCATCCGCTCACCGCTCACTTTGTAGATATGTCCGTCGAGACCCAAACAGCCTACGCCAAATTGGCCCGGTGGTGCCGGGAACGGAACTATGCCGGAGACGATCCGTTCGACGGGTTGAATTCACGGCTGTTCGGCGCCACGCCACTGGCGCGCTCGCGCACGGCGCGTTTGGCCTGGACACAATTGTTGAAACGATCGCCGATCAATTTCCGCCGCCTGGCGATGGTGAAGGTCGGGCGCAATCCGAAGGGAACGGCGCTGTTCGCGTTAGCGAAGCTGGCTGATCTCGAAAGAACTCAAAGCGCGGAAGACGCGGACCAAGCGCGTGCCTTGCTGGCTGATCTCATAGGCGTCCAATTGAAGGGCCTTTCCGGCGCGGCTTGGGGCTACAATTTTGATTGGCAGGGTCGGGCCTTCTTTGCCAAACAGGGAACGCCGACCATCGTACCCACGGCGTTTGCAGTGCGCGCGCTGCTCGCGGCGGCCGAGTGCTGGCGAGAACCGCCTTATCTATCCACTGCTCGTTCGGTCTGCGATTTCATTCTGACTGACCTAAATCGGACCATCGATACGGACGACGAGCTCTGCTTTAGCTATTCACCGGCCGATCGCACTCAGGTTTACAACGCGAGTTTATTGGCGGGTGAAACTTTGGCGGCAGTGAGTCAGGTAACCGGTGAAGCGGAATTGTGCGAATTCGCCGTACGCGCCGCGCGTTATGTCGTGCGGCAACAAAAGCCGGACGGGTCCTGGGCCTACGGCGCCGACGATTATCAGGGCTGGGCCGACAATTTCCACACAGCGTTTATTTTGTCCAGCCTTTCCCGCATCATGAAGGCCTGCCCCCAGGCCGCGAAAGAGTTTGCACCGGCGTTAAAGCGCGGCTACGAATTTTGGCGCGATTCTTTTTTTCTGAGTGACGGCTGGCCCCAATATTTTCCGGATCGGCTTTATCCGGTTGATGCCCATTCGGCCGGTGCTGCGATCGCGACCTTTGTCGAGCGGCAGGACGTTGACCCGGCGGCATTAGATCACGCGGAACGGATCGCGCATTGGGCGATTCGCAATCTGCAATCGCCGCGCGGATACTTTTACTACCAACGCCACCGATTTTACACGAACCGTATTCCGTATATGCGCTGGTCGCAGGCGTGGATGGCATACGCGCTCGCGCTCCTAGCAAAAAGTAAGCAGTGAGCGGTAAGGAACCAGAACTGATCGCGAGTTGGTAATCTCGACTTCTCTTTTTGCCGGCTGCTTACTGCTTACTGTTTACTGCTTACTGCTCACTTATGAGGATCTGGATCGACCTAGCCAACTCGCCGCATGTGCCCTTTTTTCGGGCGCTAACCGACGAGTTTCTCCGGCGCGGGCATGCGGTTGAGATTACTGCGCGTGATTTCGCCCAAACCGTTGAGATGGCGCAGATGGCCGGGTTTGAACCCGTGGTCATCGGTGACCACGGCGGGCGCAGACTCACGCGTAAGGCGAGCAACATCATTGGCCGGGCCAGAGCACTGCGAAAGTGGGCGCGCGGACGCGGGTTCGATCTGGCGGTCAGCCATAACTCGTACGCCCAGACCGCGGCCGCCTGGGTCTTGCGGATCCCGGCCGTGACGTTGATGGATTACGAACATCAGCCAGCGAATCACCTCGCCTTTCGATTGGCCAAGCGAGTAATCGTGCCGCGCAGTTTTCCCGAAGCCGCATTGCGCAAATTTGGCGCTGGCGCGCGCAAGATCCGGCGCTATGATGGCATCAAGGAAGACGTTTACCTGGCGGATTTCATTCCCGACCCGAATTTTGTAAACGTGCTACGGGAGTTTGGTGTGACATCTTCAGATATTTTAGTTGTCGTCCGTCCGCCGGCACGGGATGCCCTCTATCACCGTTTCGAGAACGATCTCTTCGACCAACTGCTGGATCGATTGCAGGCGAACGCCAGCGTAAAGGTCATACTTTTGGCGCGCACGGCGGAACAACGGCGGACATACGAATCACGCAACGCGCCGAACTTCATCTTTCCCGACCGGGCCTTGGATGGTTCGAACCTGATCGCCCACGCCGACTTGGTCATCAGCGCGGGCGGGACGATGAACCGCGAAGCAGCCGCCCTGGGAATTCCGGCGGCAACGATCTACGCTGGGCGCTGGGCCGCCCTGGATGAGATGCTGGTGACGGAAGGCAGACTGAAGCGCATCGCGACTGCATCCGACCTGGAAGGGTTCAGATTTATCAAGAAGAGTCCGCCGACCGCGAACCGATTGATTCAGGTTAGATCTCAGGTTGCGGACCTGATCCTTGAAAGTTAAGCTCGAATCTTCAGGAATGAAAGCGGAACCAAAACAAGTGGAGGAAAGTCAAGGCGATCTTCGCTTCTGCTTGTATTCGTGTTGCTCTTATTCGTGTCTATTCGCGGTAAATTCCGATCCGGATGGGTTATCTGTCAACCGCCAATTCAATTGGCTTGATCGAGATCACTTCATCCAAAGACCGAAGGACTCCCAACGTTTCAATGCCAGCCGGTGCGTCCACTTCGATAACGGCCAAGGCTTCCCCACCACGCTGCCAACGTCCCAAATGAAAAGCGCTGATATTCACTCCGGCCTCGCCCAGTAACGTCCCGACCTGGCCGATGACGCCGGGAACATCGCGGCTGTGCATGACCAGCATGTGACCGCGCGGGATGGCTTCGATCCGAAAATCGTTGATCTCGGTAATGCGGCCCTCGTGGTTGCCTCCGGCCACGCCAAAAACCGATCCGGAAGCAGTCTGTTCGCCCGATTCTGTTACCACTCCGGTCCTTATCGCAGGCGCGGTCGCGCTTCCGCGCACATATGTGGTCGTCACCGCGATACGCCTTTCTTCGGCGATAAGAAATGCATTGACCAGATTCACTCGAGAGCTAACACCGCGAAGCAACGCGGCCAAGAATGCACGCGTGACCGGCGCAGCGTCCAGATCGACCATCGCACCGGCAAACTCGATCTTTACCTCACTGACCGCTCCCGTGACCAGTTGTGCCTGAAATCTTCCCAAGCTTTCTGCCAAAGACAGATACGGCTGCAGCGCGTTCAGTTCTTTGCTGCTCATCGGCGGCACGTTGACCGCGCCACGCAATGCTCCGGTGGAAAGGAAATCGCGCATCTGCTCGGCCACGGTGAAGGCGACCCCCTCTTGCGCTTCCGTGGTCGAGGCGCCCAGGTGCGGCGTAACGATCACTTGGTCCAACCCCAGCAGCGGATGGTCCCTTGGTGGCGGTTCTTGCTCCCAAACGTCCAGGGCCGCGCCGGCTACTTTCCCCGAAATGATCGCATCGTACAACGCCTTTTCATCCACCAATCCGCCACGCGCACAGTTGATGATCCGCACCCCTGGTTTCAATTTCGCGAACGCTTCCACCCCGATCAGCGCCCGCGTCTCCGTCGTCATCGGCGTATGAATAGTAAGGAAATCGGCCCGCGCATAAACCTCGTCCAACGTCGCCGTTTCAATATCCAATTCGCGCGCTTGTTCCGGAGCAATGAACGGATCGTGACCGACGATCTTCATGCCAAAGCCCCGCGCACGGGCCGCCACGGCTCGGCCGATCCGGCCTAATCCGATGATGCCCAAAGTCTTGCTCGACAATTCCGCGCCGATGAATCGTTTGCGCTCCCACTCGCCGGTCTTTACGCTAAGGTTGGCCTGCGGAACGTTGCGCGCTAGCGAAACCAACAGCGCCATGGTGTGTTCGGCCGTCGTAATGGTATTGCCGTCGGGCGCATTCATAACGACGATCCCGCGGGCGGTCGCGGCGCCCACATCGATGTTGTCCACGCCTACCCCCGCCCGGCCGATCACCCGCAGATTACGCGCCGCTTCCATTACCGCAGCGGTCACTTTGGTCTCGGATCGAACTACCAGACCGGCGCAATCCGCTAGGGCCAAACAGAGTTCATCCGGGGAAAGCCCCGTCTGCTTATCCACGACAAAGCCCGCTTCGCGAAGGGGTTGCAAACCGCTGGCACTAACATCATCGGAAACAAGTATTTTAGATTTCAATGTAGACATTCGTTCGTGGTTTTGCTTAATTGATTCTGGTCTGCTAAAGAGTTGGTATGGTAGCAGCAATGTTCGGTCGACTGTTAGTCTCGT
>JBDSEC010000429.1:0-3732 GCA_039920205.1 Pyrinomonadaceae bacterium | reverse complement strand
AGAAGATCTTCCTGGCAGGTAGCGCGGGAGACGCATTGGCCTTGGAAGTGTTTCGCCGCATGGGTCAATATTTGGGTATGGCGATGGCCACCATGGTCAATGTGTTCAATCCCGAAATGATCGTCGTGGCGGGCGGCGTGGCGGCCGGATGGGATCTATTTATCGAACCGGTCCGCGCGGAAATAAAGGCGCGCACTTTTCCCGAACCCGGCCGCCGGGTCCAAGTGATACGCGCCGTTTGCGGTGACGACGCCGGGTTGCTCGGTGCCGCCCAGCTGGCATTTTCGGCGGCTAAAACAACTAAGTAGCTAACCTCGCACGCCGATCTATCCACTTGAAGATAGAGTGGCTGCCCACGGCAAACAGTACGATCGCCATAAGACCAAACTGCAGGTCGTTGGCGCTATCGGTCGGGGTCCAAAGCCGCTTTCCACCCCAGAACTTCTCATCCCAAAGTTCCAGTACTTCGTAATAGGCAGAAAAGGCAAAGGCGATCGTCACCGCCAAAAAAGCCGTTAAATTGTTTGGCAGGCGTAGACCCACTTTTCGCGTAGTCGTCCGCAGTAGCCACATAGTTGGCGGCAATGCCAACCCGGAACCGAAAAAGTGCGTTACCTCGTCAAACATGAAAGGACCGACTTTGGTCCCGTAAAGCTGAAAGAAATTTCCCGCAACATCCTCACTGACCGCTAGCGCCAGAAAAGCCAGCAAGAACAGCGGCATCCGAATGTTCTGCCGAACGCGCAAATATAAGTAAAAGAAAGAGAGGATGATAACGGTGTAAAGCGCATTTTCCCAAAACGGGCGATAGGGCATGCGGACCAAGAGATATGATTTAGCAATGAACACGACAACGCTAAAGACAACGAATTCATGACGTTGGCTAAACGTCATCGTCGGCGAATTGGACAGGGAAGCATCCATTTGGTTTTCTTTCGGAATGTCAACGAAAAGATCAAAAAAGGCTGGAACGAACTTATGGTGGCGGCCTCGCGCCAAAAAATAAACGAACGGCGATGAAGTTATCGCCGTTCGTTCATTTTGTCGCCGAAGCTAGCCACATAGGCGGCGTGTGGATTGCCACCAAGGCCTGGCGTTGATCTACAACTGGCGCCGAATCGGTAAGTTGTACTAACCCTACTGCCCGCCGGCAGCCGTAGCTGGCCGGTTTGCGCCAAATCCCTCCAAGGCTTCGAATACTTCCAGAGCATATTTGACGTTGCCAAAAGGCGCAGAAACCTGCACTCCCTGGATCTCGCCGAGAACCTCAAGCAGCGATTCGCGGGCGATCTTCAACCCTTCGTCCCGCGCGGCTTCCTTGCCTTTTTCCGACGCGGCCGCCATTCGTTCCATGATCGATTGGGTCACGCGCACACCGGGGACTTCGTTATGCAAAAACTCGGCGTTGCGGAACGAAACCAATGGCCAGATGCCGGCAATGATCGGTATGCGAACATGTTCGATCCGCCGCAAGAATTCAGTCAGTTGTTCCGTGTCGAACACTGGTTGAGTGATCGCGTACTGCGCTCCCGCTTCGACCTTGTATTCAAAGCGCTTGATCTCTTCATCCAAATTGATCGCGCCGGGATTAACTCCTACCCCGATACAAAATGCCGTGGGCAAGCCGATCGGGTTATTACCCAGATCTAGGCCGTGGTTCAACTTATTGACCATGTTGGTCAAGCCGATCGAGTCGATATCAAACACCGCGGTCGCATCAGGATACGGTCCCATCTTCGGTGGGTCACCGGTGATCAACAATAGATTGCGTAACCCGAGCGCCGCCGCACCCAGTAGATCGGACATCATGCCCAAGAGATTGCGGTCGCGGCAGCAGTAGTGCAGCACGGCCTCAATGCCGATCTCCTTTTCGACCAGCAAGGCGGTGGCCTGCGCGCTCATCCGCGTCTGTGCCCGCGGACCGTCGGGAATGTTCACGCCATCGACGCCCGCTTCTTTCAACAGGCGGATCGACTGCAGCGTCTTGGCCGCATCGCAACCCTTTGGAGGCAATACTTCGACCGACGTGACGAAGGCACCCTCGACGATCTTTCGTGACCATTTAGACCGGTCTTCCGGGGCAATGACTTGAATGTCCGCTGGCTTGAGTTCGATCACTGTGGCCAAGCCGTGATGCTGCCCCACCGCCTGACCTTGCCGTGGCGAGGCTGCTCGTACCGCATCATGGATCAATCGAATATGCGATGGCGTAGTACCGCAACAGCCCCCGATGAATTTTACTCCCGCCTGGATCAACCGCTTCGCGAACTTCGCCATGTACTCCGGCGAACACATATAAAATTGGCGGCCCTGTACGTCACGGGGCAGCCCGGCGTTCGGTTGGGCGGACAATCGCTTGTCGGTAACCGCCGCCATCCGTTCGATAGCGGACAATACGGTCGCTGGTCCAACGCCGCAGTTCAAGCCGATCACGTCCGCGCCCCATTCGGTTAGGCGAGCGGTAAACACCTCGGGGGTAGTCCCAAACGTTGTGTTACCGTCGATCTGGATCGTCATCTGGGCGATGATCGTTATGTCATCCGAAAGTTCGCGTACCGCGCGGATCGCCTGGCGGATCTCGGAAATGTCCGAGAACGTTTCCAAACAGATCAGATCCACGCCGCCTTCCAGCAAGGCGTCCGCCTGCTCTTTAAACAGGTCTTTCGCTTCATCGAAGGAAGTCGGGCCATAGGGTTCGATCCGCAGCCCCAGGGGGCCGATCGCACCCGCCACATAGGCGCGTTCGCCGGCGGCCTGACGGGCCAGGCGTACCGCGGCGAGGTTGATCTCGCGCATATTGGCTTCCAAGCCATACTGCAGAAGCTTTGAGGTCGTCGCAGTATAGGTATTGGTTTCGATGATGTCAGCGCCCGCGCGGACATATTCTTCGTGGACCTCGCGCACCAACTCCGGTTGCGTCAAATTCAATTCGTCGTAACAACGATTGATGTAAACGCCTTTGGCATAGAGCATGGTGCCCATCGCGCCATCAAATACGTGCACGCCGTCGCGGTCTAATAATTCTCTAAATGGAAGCATAAAAAAACAGATGTCAGATGGCAGTGGTTAGAGGTTAGTAAGTGAGAGCCACAAACAGCCTTGAAAGCTCTCCGTCGCGAGCTATGCAGCCAATACTGACCACTAACCTCCGACTTCTAACCTCTAAACAAAAAATCCCGCGCCAATTAGCGCGGGCCTTCAATTTGATTTGAAGTTGTCGCGGTTCCATCCGGAACCAACCGAGCTATTTAGCGGATTATTTTACGTGGCCGCAAGTCGCGTTAACTCACCACATGTACCAAACTCTTTTCTACGCCGCTGGTAGCTTGATGTCAAGCCAGCTAGGCGCCACAATCTCATATTTCCAAAACTCCATTGAGGATAACCACGGACTGTCCACCAACTCTAGTTCTTCTGACTTCGCCCGTTTCACCGGTTATCTCTGCATTGATGCGGCTGGGGCGTTTCATGAAGTCGCCCTGCTCGATGGTAAAGGAATATTTGCCCTCGACCGGTTCAATGGGAACGCCGCCGTAGAACACGAGATAGGCGGAAAGGGAACCGGCCGCGCTACCGGTGGCCGGGTCCTCGGGAATCCCGTCATCCGGCGCGAAGAATCGCGAATGGACCAGCGCGGGCGGGTCGTCGAAAGAAGCGCGGGTGAAGGGCAAACAGCCGATGGCCCCGGCGGCAAGATATATTTCACTTAGCCGTTGCGAATTAATGCGGCAA
>JBDSEC010000428.1:0-4331 GCA_039920205.1 Pyrinomonadaceae bacterium | reverse complement strand
AGACCTTGAACGGATAGTGATGCTGGAAAACAACGACCTTTTCGTCGCGCGCCAGGGCGGCGTCCACCTCGTAACGAAACCAAAGCACCTGTTCTTCGCTCAATCCTAAGGGCGCCTTATCCATTGTATTTAGCAGAATAAACCGATAATCGCCCACGGTGAACGCTTTATAGGTCGGACCTACTTCGGCTTGAAACGAATGACAACCCGGGTCATGATGCGCATCATGATCGCCGACCAATGCGTGGAACGGCGCCTTCAATCTTCCGGTAACGTTCTTAAAGAGTTCCCATTCGCTTTCGCGCGCGTGTTGGACATTATCGCCGGGGAATTGAACAAAGTCCGGTCGGACCAGGTCGTTGATCTCGTCCGTCATCCACAACGCGGTCTGGTAATTCGGGCGATCGGCCGTTTCAAGATGCAAGTCGCCGGACCAAACGAAAGTAACTGGTTTTGTGCTGGGCATCGCTTTTCTCCTTAAGTCGCTTCCGCGCTACGCACGAGTTCGGCAAAGACGCCGTCCAGCGCTACCAACTCGTCATAGTTGCCAGATTCGACCACTCGACCTTGGTCAAATACGAAAATACGATCGGTCTGATTTAACGTGGTCAACCGATGCGCGACCATGATCACGGTATGCGATTGACGCGCGTGGTCGATGGCGGCGCGGACCTGGCGTTCACTTATGTTATCCAATGCCGAGGTGCCTTCGTCCAAGATCAGCACCGGCGGATTCTTCAAAAACATTCGGGCCAAGGCAATGCGTTGGCGCTGACCGCCGGACAGGTTGCCACCGCGTTCCGTCAAGGGCGTATCGTAGCCTTGCGGCATCTGGAGGATCTCGTCATGAATAAAGGCCTGCTTGGCCGCGTCCTCGATCTGCACCAGCGTCGGCTTGCCACAGCCATAAGCGATGTTATCCGCTACCGTACCCGAGAAGACGAACGGCACCTGACTGACATAGCCAATGCTCCTGCCAATGTCCGCGCGCGAAAGAACGCCGATCGGCACGCCTCCCACCAACACTTCACCGGATTCGGGATGGATCAGGCGCAACATACACCGGAGCCAGGTCGATTTTCCCGAACCGGAACGGCCCGCGATACCGATCGTCTCACCCTGCCGGATCTCCAGTGCCAATCCATTAAGAATTCGCCGCGGCGAGCCATCCGGCGTCATATAGTTGACCACCAGATCCTTGCACTCTAACAACGGAATGCTGCCATCCAGCAGCGGCGGTCGTATGGTTACCACCTCGAAAGACCGGTCCACCGGTTGGTTTAGCATCCCCAACAGCACGGTAACCTGTTGGCTGCTGTTGTAGGTCTCGTCCAAAATGCGATGGACCTCTTTGAGCGGGCGCGAGATGTTCAAGTAGAGCATCGAGAAGGTCAGCACGGTGCCGAATTCGAATTCGCCGCGTGACGCCAGCACGATACCGAAACCGATGATCGCGACGTGGAACAGCCCTTCGTTCATCGACTTGGCCCAATCGAAACGCGTCATCGCCAAGCCGTGTTTCAATTCGCGGACCCGTCGGGCTTCGGCAGCTGATTCAATGCGGCCAACCTCGGTCGCATAAGTGTCGGCCGCGCGGATGTATTCCAAACCGCCTAGTTGTTCGACGACCGTCCCGTCCAGGCCCTCCTTGGCGCGCAGCAAACTTTCGCGAATGCCTTTCTGCGAACTCACTTGCCAGATCGTAATAAGCAGCGACACCGGCACCACGGCAACCATCAGTAGTCCGACCTTCCAATTGGTGCTTAAGCCATAACCCAGCGCGACGCCGGCGGTCAGCAGCGCGGGAAGAAAATCGGTAAAGGTGACTTTTAGAAATTTGACGTAACCTTCGACACTGCGCGAGATCCGGCCGTGAAGGGAACCCACCCGCTCGCGCGCCATCGCGCCCAGATCGGTTTTAAGTAAATGACCGACCAGGCGCACCATCATGTTGGCTTCGATGCGCGTGGTGGTGCGGCTCAGCATCCAGCGGCGGAACAACTGCAGCGATTCTTTGCCGACGTAGAGAATGGCGAGAATTATGAGTGCGCGGGTTACGAAAGCTACTAAACCTTGACCCGCCGTCGCCACCCGCGGCACTCCGTTCAGCAGGTCGCCCAAGCGAATTGCGACCTGGCTTTCCAGCACCGCGACCACGGCCATGATCACCATGCCCGAGGCAAACCCTAATTTATCGGTGCGCGGCACCAGCCGCCAGATCTGCTTGCGGCTTTGCCAAACGACGGCCAGGTCGCCCAAAAGGGGCGACTTCCTTGGTGGAGGCGGAGGCTTGGACATGACGATCTAAAACTTCACAAAGGTAAAATAGAGAATGTAGAACCCGAGCATAAAGAGCGAAAACGGCAGGCCAAAGGCCAGATATCGGCGGAACGTGATCGCATGGTCCGGGTCGTTGAAACGACCGCTTTCCTCGGCCAAAATAATGCCGGCCGACGCCGCCGTAACCAATGAACTGCTGCCGGCGCAGATGCCGCCGCCCAAGGCCCACGCTGCCGAATGCGACGGATCTAGCCCGTGCACTGACGACGAAACCGCAGTGGCCCAGGATGCCGCTTCCGTAAACGTGGTGCCGAAATAACCCGTCACGCCAATGATCCAAGGCGCGGCTTTGGCCGAGATCAACTGCGCGTGCAACGTGTTGCCGATCCACGAATTTGCGACGCACCCGGCCAGCACGAAGATCGCCGCGAAGGCCAAATAGACCTCGAATCCAAGCGAGGTCAATGAATGCAACCGTTCCGGTTTGCGCTCGAGCAAAACCGCGATGGCGATAGTTACCGCGCCAATGGCAATATCTAAGGTCGGGAAGATCAGTTGCAAGATAATGAAGAAGGCCAGCGAACCCAATCCGATCGAAAGCAGGCGACGATCGATCGTCATATCGGACTGAGACTTTTTCCAATCCGCCGCCGTCTGGGCGATCTGCAAGGTGTAGAACGGCACCTGTTTCGTGCCGGCGGCGCGGCTTTGTTTGCTGATCCCGCGTTGGGTCAGAAAGGTTGCGACCAGGATCAAGACCGTTATCACGATCAAATTCGCCGGCAACACTTCGCGCATGAAATCCCCGGCGGTCAATCCCCAGGTCGCCGATTCGATAATGTTCGGCGTGTCTCCCCAACGGGTCGAGAATCCGCCCAGATTGCTGGCGATCAACGCCGCGCTCAAGATCCACCGCGACGGCACTTTGTATGAAGCGCACAACCGGATGATCACCGGCGTCATGATCAAGATCGACGTGACGTTATGCATCAACGCCGCGGTGATGTAAGTGGTCATCAACAAGATCGTGACCAACAGCGGCGTGGTCAAGCGCGGATAGCGCAACCGGACCTTACCTAGTTGATAGCCCAACCAGGCCGCCACCCATTTGAATCCCTGCGAGCGTTCGATCATGTGCGCGGGTATCGCAACTGCCGTAAAGAGCACTGTGATGGGCGCGAAATGAGCAAAACCTTCGCGCAGGATCTTGGCCGCGCCGTGCCATTGGATCAACAAGAACGCTAGGCTCACCAACGTCATGGCTAAAGGGAGCGGGACCTCGTACCGCGTCATCGCGAAGAACGCGGTGAACAACAGGATAAGCATGACGACGCCCGCCATCCAGGTATTCAACCATTCGTTGCCAGGTTCAAATGTTTCGCCGGGCGGCGGCGGTGGCGCTCCGCAAACCACCGCAGCCAAGCCCAAAACCACGACCAATGCGAAGATCCAGCGAAGTCGGGGCGTTGAGATCATATAAACGAAACCTCCGTGGCCGGATGGATCTGTATATCGTTCGGATTCTGATGCGCGCGCAAGTGGGCGATCAAGCGTATGCCAGGCGGCAACATTTTTGGCTCGATCACATCGGCCACGTCGGCATCGGTGAAAAGGTCGTTCCCATTGCGATAAACTTCGAAAGCGAGGGCGAACATCTCCTGCGCTTTCGCGCGGCAGGCGCGTGAACCCTTGATGGCTTGGTCCGAATACTCGCGCAACGATCCGTGCGGGGTTTCGTCACCCGGTTGCAGAAATGTCACCTGGGAAATGGGAAGGAAGAGGCTTGGCAGGTGGGGTGGCAGCGGCAAAATAAGACCGACATCTTTGCCGTTACAGTCCGACAAAAGCGCGCTGTTGCGCTTATACGCCAGCAATCTCAACTGCACACTGATCGCATCGAACGCCAGATCGACGGGTATTCCCTCAGCTTCTAAAACCCGCAGCCGCTCTTCGGTTTCAGGTGCTCCGTATTGCGTGGCGTATTTAAGTAAGTCAGAAGTGGTGCGCGCTTTTTCGGTCTCAACCAAAAGCCGTAGAACCTCAAGCAAACC
>JBDSEC010000427.1:0-20345 GCA_039920205.1 Pyrinomonadaceae bacterium | reverse complement strand
ACCGCTTCCGTTGATGATCAGACTGTCGGTGATGACCGGTAAACTACTTAGCAATGAGATCGAGCCCGTTACCGCAATTGCAATCGTGTCTGAACCGGGTGACAGGTTGGTTTGGAGAATACAATATCGCAAATCACCCGCGCCGCCGGATCCGTTTGTGCCAACTCCCGCATCGGCCAGCGTGTTCACGGTGCACACGGCTGCGTTTGCCGTCTGTATTGAAAGCGATAGGCAAACAAACGCAAATAGAATAAAAGTTGTGACTCTGATTGTCCGACACATAGAATTCAACCAAGATGGATCCGTTAAACATTCACGCACGTTCCGCGTTTCAGGAACCGGCCACTGCCTTTTTCGACCAGGCACTCGCCGTTTTCGATCACCACACGTCCACGCGAAAGCACCGTTTCGACCGCACCTTTTATCTTCTTTCCTTCGTAGGTGCAGTAGTCGACGTTCATGTGTTGGGCTTGAAGCGTGAGCGTGTGCTCCTTTTCGGGGTCGAAGATCACAATATCGGCGTCGGAGCCGACCGCGATCGTGCCCTTTTTGGGGAAGAGTCCGAACATCTTGGCGGCCGCAGTCGAGGTAAGTTCGACAAATCGGTTCAGCGAAATGCGGTTCTCAACCACGCCGCCGTTATAGATCAACGACATCCGGTATTCGACGCCGGGCGCACCATTCGGGATCTTCGAGAAATCGTTTTTGCCCAATTCCTTTTGCTCCTTCATGCAAAACGGGCAGTGGTCGGTCGAGATGACTTGCAGATCATCCATCTTCAGGCCTTTCCACAATTCGTCCTGATTGTGCTTTTCGCGCAGCGGAGGCGTCATGACGTATTTTGCGCCGTCCCATCCGTCGCCGTAATCGTCGATCGAAAGGAACAAATACTGTGGGCAGGTTTCGGCAAAGGCCGGGATCCCACGATCGCGGGCTTGACGCACCTGGTTCAGCGCGTCGGTACAGGAAAGATGCACGATGTAAACCGGGGATTCGGCCATCTCGGCAATTGCGATCGCTCGATGAACGCCTTCGGCTTCGGCCAGGGTCGGACGCGTTAATGCGTGATGCTTAGGAGCGGTGCGTCCGTCGGCCAAGGCGCGTTTGATTATTTCATTAATTACAATACCGTTCTCGGCATGCATGCAGATCAATCCGCCGCGCTCGCCTGCGGCGCTCATCGCGCGATAG
Organism: Pyrinomonadaceae bacterium; assembly: GCA_039920205.1. Lineage (GTDB taxonomy): Bacteria > Acidobacteriota > Blastocatellia > Pyrinomonadales > Pyrinomonadaceae > JBDSEC01. Next base: position 19,154 of record JBDSEC010000427.1, on the reverse strand, counting down.
ATGGTCGCGTCGTCGGCCAGGAACACACCCGGATAAGCCATGAACAACTTAAAGCTGGTAATGCCTTCGTCCATCAATTGATACATCTCGCGCTCGGCGCCGTCTTCAAAATCGGTGGTGATCAGGTGAAAGCCGTAGTCGATAACGGGCTTTCCTTCGGCCTTCTTGTGCCAATTATCGACGCCTTGGATCATCGACTCGCCTTTGTTCTGCACGGCGAAATCTATGATCGTGGTCGTACCACCAAACGCCGCGCCTCGGGTGCCGGTATAAAAATCATCCGACGCCGAGGTCCCTCCAAATGGCAGTTCCAGGTGCGTATGCGGATCGATCCCGCCCGGGATGACCAGCTTGCCCGCCGCGTCGATGACGCGGTCGGCCTCCATCTCGAGCTTGGCACCAATGATCGAGACTTTTTCATCCTCGATCAAAATATCGGCCCGGTAGTCGTCAACCGCAGTTACAACGCGTCCGTTTTTGATAAGTGTTTTCATAGGTTTGCTACATCGTCGCGTATGCGACGGTTGAATTTTGTCGTGGCTTTCAAATTACGATAACGGCAAAAATTGCCTCGTCGCGTAGACGCCGTTTCACCCATCCAACCGCTCAGCCATTTGGATAGGCCAGCATACCCGATTCCCAATTATCGAACGCACGGCGAAGTCGCTCCAGGATTTGAGGTTCTTGATCTTTGTAGTTGGCTTGCTCACGTTCGTCGATCGAAAGATCGAAAAGATATTCCGTCGTGGTTTCGCGAATATATTTCCACTTTCCGCTGCGGGCCGCGCCCTGCGAACGCGTACGCCAACAAAAAGTACGATCGTAAAGACCGCGTTCGCCATTGAGCACCATTAGTAGGTCTTCGCCATCGAGTGGGAATCTCGGGTCCGGCTTGGTCCCTGCAGCTGCGATTAAAGTAGCGGTCCAATCCATGGTGATGATCGGTTGATCGCTAGTACGTCCGACGCTCGTAACGCTAGGCCAGCGAATTATCCCGGGGACGCGAATTCCGCCCTCGCGAACATTCATTTTTTGACCCGAGAAGGGCCAGTTATACGAGAACCTTTCGCCGCCGTTATCGCTGGTGAAAATGACCACAGTGTCACGATCGTGCCCGGTGTCCTTCAGCGCATCAAGTACTTTCCCGATACCGCCATCGAGACTTTTCATCATCTCGGCATAGACCTTTAACGAACCGCCGCTTCTGAAAGCATCCGGACCAAGCCCCAACTTTCTACTGAACGCCTCGTCCATTGGTCCTTCCCAGGGCCAATGCGGTGCGGTGTAATGCAGGCTAAGGTAGAACGGGCTTTTGCGCGGTTGACGAATGTATTCCACAGCGCGCGAGGTCAGCAGGTCGGTGATGTATCCAGCGCGTTCGACTGGCACATCTCCTTCGAACAGATCGGCGTCTCCCGCCATGTCCTTATGCGTGAAAAAATCTCCCGCACCACTCATGATCCCGAAAAACTGGTCAAAACCGCTGCGCAGCGGGCCGAAGGTCGGCAGATAGCCCAGATGCCATTTACCGATCAGCGCGGTTTCGTACCCGGCGGACTTGATCAATGACGAAACGGTAGGATGCTCCGGCGGCAGGCCTACGGTCTTAATGCGCTCGCCTAATTCTTTTCGCTCAGTGATAGGTTCCATCAGGCCGACCGGAAGGCGCGCCGGATATCGTCCGGTGTGAAAGCCCACTCGGGTAGGGGTGCAAACGGGCGCGGCCGAATAAGCATTGGTAAACCGCAGACCCTGTCGGGCCAAGCGGTCCAGGTTGGGGGTTTGGTAATCGGGCCGTCCGTAGCAACTCAGATCCCCCCAGCCCAGGTCGTCTGCCAGGATGAACAGAAGGTTCGGCCGATCGGCCGCAACGACCGGTTGGTCGGGAATCATCGCCGCAATCGCCGCGGCACCGATAGCCCCACTCAAAAACTGTCGACGGTTAGGCTTCCGATCAATATTGTCGATCATCCGGACTTTGCTCTCGAATTCAGTCGTCGCTTACGCGACGAGGATTCAATTTACACCTTCCGCGGGTTGAAACCCACGGCTAAACTCATACTTCGCAATACGACGAAGGAAACGCCCGAAATCAACACCGGATCAACTACGTGTAAAATCCATCATCTGTCAAAAACACTAAACATAGATTCCTTAACTTGGTTAATGGCCGGTAGATCATCAGATTGCCTTAGTTTGATATTCAGCTTCTGCGACCATCCACGCAATAAGCGAAAAAGCTCAACCGTTCCGACTTGGATCTCAGCGGGAAGGGCATTGTTCGTAAGAAAGATCTTGCCGATGCCGGCGCTGACGGCCAGATCCAGCTCAGCCGCGGTTTCACTTGGCGAAAAGAGCTCGAAACCCAAAATAAAGCCAGTTTCCCCGTCAGCCACTAGGAGCCCTTTGGGGAAATAGGGACGCTTGCCCTTTTCAACAATAGGAGTGGGCAGATAGGGCATGTCGATCTGGACCACCGAACCTGGTATCCGAGGAACACTCTTGAACTCGGAGGCCCGCGCTTCCAGTGGTGATACCAGCGGGATGACGGGCGGGGGTTCCGGAATGAGGCGCATATCATCGTGCCACTGCAAGCGGCCATCGTTCAACTCCGCCATGCGGACCAGGTAGATCTGCGAACTCGGATCGTTTTCAGCAGTCAATATATCTGGATCCTTCGCCACCCGTGGCGCAACCTCCAAAACTTGTTCAAGCGCATAGATCAAGAACTCGGCTTCATCTGAATGAACGAACCACGGCAAATAGCCCGCATGTATGCTACGAAATAATGGGTACTGCTGCCGGCCACGGAACTTAAGTCCGAGCTCCTTAATGATCTGCCGATCTTGCTTCTCTAGTGCCTCGCGATCATCAAGCGAGGCCTGCAAATGTGGAACATTGAAGATCTCCATCGGATCTCCGTCGCCGTCTTGCAAGCCCCAAAAATCGTAAAGTGCTTTCGGGCCAAGATAGACCGCAATGGACAAGTGCTGTCCCAACTGACCCATGGTGCTGACAAAACCAAGTTCCTTGGTCAACGGATGCTCCACCGCGAAGACCTGCGTTTCATCCATCCAGCGCCAGGGCGCCAATTCACGCACCTGAACTGCCAAACCATACAATCGAGCCCACTGTTCGGTGGTTGGAGCCGGTTGCTCCGCACGGTCCAGGGTATCGGACTTAGCCTCGTCTGGCGCAGATGCAGAATCGTGGACCTGCGCTTGCGCCTCGGCCTGAGCCCGAGCGTCGTCATCCATTTCAGGAAAAAGGAAGCTCATTGGTTGCCTATTGAAAGTTGGAGCGCACGGTTAACAAAGTGCGAACCCGGCATCCATCGCTGCGATCATTTCATCGACATGGTCTTTAGTTGAATTTAGCATCATGCCGGTGCGGATGACGTTGCCGTAAAGGCCGCCCTTGCCGATCAACACACCTCGCCGCTTGGTCTCTTCGAATACCTTCAAGACCGAACTGGGATCGGGCTCCTTGGTCTTTCGGTTCTTTACAAGTTCGACCGCTTGCATTAACCCCAGGCCGCGAACATCCCCGATCACTTGATGCTTTTCCTTCAAACCATCAAGGCGTTCGCGCAAGTAGTTGCCTACGATCCGCGCATTGGTCTTTAGATCGTTGTCTTCGATCTCTTTGATCACGGCTAAACCGGCCGCCGACGAGACCGGATTGCCGCCAAAAGTGGCAAAAGTTAGCCCGGGGAATTTATCCGCAACTTCAGATGTAGCGATGGTCCAGGCGATCGGAACGCCGTTGCCCATTCCCTTAGCCGAGGTCATGATGTCCGGTTCGACGCCCCAATGCTCGATACCGAACCAGTGGTCACCCGTGCGGCCCCAACCGGTCTGCACTTCATCGGCGATACACAGACCGCCATGTTGCCGCGCGATGTCATACGCGATCCCGAAATATTCGGGCGGTGGCACGATGAATCCACCGACGCCCAGGATCGGTTCGGCCATGAAGGCCGCGATCTCGCCCGTGGTGGTGGTTTGGATCAATTCCTTAATGTCCTGGGCACAGGCGACGTCGCAAGACGGATACTCCAACTTGAAAGGGCAGCGATAGCAGTACGGCGCGGGCGCGTGAATCATTCCCGCTACCTGCGATGGCACCGGTTTCCAAGTCGAATGACCGACGGCCGAAAGGGCAGTAGCGCTGCGTCCCGAGTAACTGTGCCGCAACACAACGATCTCGTGCCGGCCAGTCGCAACTTTCGCGGTTAAGATGGCCGTGTCATCGGCTTCGGTACCGGTGCTAGTAAAGAATGATTTCTTCAACCGACCGGGGGAGATCTGGTGGAGTTTTTCCGCCAGATTCCCCTGTGGTTCGTTCGCGTAAAGCGTCGAGGCATGTTGCAACTTTTGCGTCTGCTCGATGATCGCGGCGTTGACGTTGGGATTGGCGTGTCCCACGCTGACCGTCAATACGCCGCCAAAGCAGTCCAAATAACGATTGCCGTTATCATCCCACACGTACGAACCCTCGCCCTTGACCAAGGCGATCGGTTCTTCGTAGTAGGTAGCCACCGCGGGGAAGAGAAACTCCTTATGCTTGCGGACAGCTTCGGATTGCTTGGTCATCTGTTCAGTTGCGCTCATTTCCTTCACTACTTTCTTCTCTTAGTTGCCGGGTTGTAAACAAGTCTTCGATGCCGATGCGTCGGCGGCGGTCCGGGCTTCTTCGTTCTGCTTCGCTCCGGGGGCGATCTTATCGGTAACGCAGGTCTCACCACGCGTGATCTTTACTACCGCCAGCCACGAAGTGCCCTTAGTTGAATCTTCCGCATTAGCCACGTTATAGCGCACGATCAAGGCGACGGGGATCAAACTCTTGCCCTTCACGCGCCATTCAATTCGTGGTCCAAGGTTGGAAAAGCCCGACCCCACTACGCCCCACAAATTCAGGTCAGACTTCTTTCCCGCCGGTGTGACCACCGTCATGTTCTGACGAATATCGCCCTCTTCGATGATCAGTTTGTAGCCACCGATCCCGGGGCACTGACCTCTGAAGTAGCCGGCACCCTCTGACGAAGATTCCAAAGTCTTGCATTTGGGGCCAAAAGTAGAAGAGTAAACGCTGCTGTTGGTCTGGGCGGATACGCTGACGCTGGTCAGCAGAAGAAAGGCAAACGCTAGGATCAGAATGCTTCTTTTCATCGGGGGACTCCTTTTATTCACCAGGTCGGTTTTGGGTTAACCAGAACTTCGCACCAGCAGAACTGCTATTCGCCGTTGCTTAGTTTCTTGATTATTGCTTTGGCCAGTAACTCGTTGATCTCCGAATGACGCGGAACGGGCTGGGACTGTTCAATCCCAGGATTGGAATCCCAATCGTGGCTTCCACCGTGTCGGACGAACACGCATCCGAGTCCGGTCAATTTCTTGATCCAAGTCTCGGCGCTTCATTAGGCAACCGTAAGCTCTTCAACTTTCTTGATGAAGGGTACTTCACCAGACTCGATATCAACTAGTAACTCCTTCAAATTATCCAGCAGTTCCTGCTTGGTATGGGCCTGCGTATGGTAATCCGGATAGTCATTCAGAAAACCTAGGAAGTAATCGCCGTCTTGCCAAAATGTATAAGCAAGTTTTCTCATTATCACCCTTTTATCTCAGCACAAGAACCATTTCAAGTTACTCGTGGGCCTGCGTTTTGAACTCCAACGCTTCGTCCAAGTTAACCAGCAAAGTTTCCAGCAACTCTTCACGCGTAGCTTCCTGGCAATTGATGCCAGGTACTTCTTCGATCCAACCGATCCACCAATCACCCTCTTGTTTAACCACTGCGGTAAAGGGATTTGTCATGCTGAATCATTCCTCAAATTCATATATCGATCAGTAAAGATTACCTTCGCGCTTGCGGCCGGTGTAATCCACATATACGACCTTCAGGTCAGTATAGAAATCCAACGCGGTCGAGCCCTGTTCGCGGTCGCCGATCCCGGTGGCTTTGATGCCACCAAACGGGATATGTGCCTCGCCGCCGGTTGTGGGCGAATTGACGTGGGTCATGCCGGTTTCGATCTCGTCGATAAAACGGAAGATACGTACCGCGTCATTAGAAAAGACCGATGACGATAATCCGTATTCGCAATCGTTTGCCACGCTCATCGCCTCGTCGAAATCCTTCACGCGTAATACCGAAAGCACTGGCCCAAATATCTCTTCGCGCGCGATTCGCATGTCCCGCGTAACTTTATCGAAAACGGTCGGTTCGACAAAGAATCCGTTTTCGTAACCATCGCCCTCTAGTTGCTTGCCCCCGCACATCATCTCGGCGCCGTCTTCGCGGCCGATGTCGACGTATTGCAATACCGTCTTGAACTGCGATTCGTCCACACTAGGACCCATGTCGGTGGCGGGATCGCTCCCCGGTCCGATACGGAAACTCTTGGCGCGCGCCACCAGCCGCCTAACAAATTCATCAGCCACATCGTTGATGACGACGGCGCGGCTAGTCGCCGTACAGCGTTGACCGGTCGAGCCAAACGCGCCCTGTGCCGTCGATTCCACCGCCAGATCAAGATCTGCGTCTTCCAGAATGACCACCGGATTTTTGCCGCCCATTTCGCATTGCACCTTAGCGCCACGGCGCGATACCTGTTCGTACATCCGGATGCCGACCTCGTTCGAGCCAGTGAAAGAGACCGCGCGTATTGCCGGATTACCGATGATCTCGTCACCGGCTTCAGAACCCGATCCGAGGATCAGATTCAGCACACCCGGCGGCAGGCCCGCTTCTTCAAATATCTCGACTATGCGCGTAGCAGTGGCCGGTACCAGCGTGGCGGGTTTGAAGACCACCGTATTTCCGGCCACCAAGGCAGGCGCGATCTTCCACACCGGTATCGCAACGGGGAAATTCCACGGTGTCACGCAGGCCACCACGCCCAGTGGTTGTTTGATCGTGTAGGCAAAGTTGGCCGGCAATTCCGATTGGATCGTCTCGCCATTCATGCGGCGCGATTCACCCGCACAAAATTCGGCCACATTGATCGAACGCTGCAGCTCGCCGCGCGATTCGGCGATGGTCTTGCCTTCCTCGCGGGTTAACAGTTGCGCGAGCTCTTCATTGTGCTCCTCCATCAAACGCGCGGCCCGGGCGACGATCTTTCCGCGCGTTGGCGCGGGAGTACCTTTCCATCCGGGAAACGCCGCGGATGCGGCCTCAACAGCGGCGCGGGCTTCATCCCGCGTTGCCAGTTTGATGGTGCCCAAAACGTCACGGGTGTCGGCTGGGTTAACATTATCGACGGTTTTCGTTGAGGTCGATTCAGACCAAATGCCATTGATGTAATTGCGGTAAAAGCTCATATTAAATAAGTATCCAGACCAATAAGCTCGTGGAGCAAAGGAATTTCAATTTTCTCCGGAATTGAGTCAAATCAAGCACTCTTCAATAGTTGGAAAACGCGCTAAATATAACAGAATAATGGCTTGCCACAAAAAACCGGGATGATGGCGCTAAAGGTTGGGCTGATCGCGTCAGTGGTAAGCGCGATTTGACGAAAGCGCTTTCGCGCCGGTTTAATCATGGTCGCTCCCTAGTTGGGTTAAACAAGCGGGCGGTTCCAAGGTTCATAAACGGATATCGGGTTGGTCGACTTTCATGGTGGAAAACGAATTAACCAGTGTTGGCGAATTACTCCGACGGCGTGTGGACGCCGCCCCAGACAAAATATTTTTGTCCTCGACGGAAGACGGCCGTAGATTTACGTACGCCGAATTCGATGCGGCGGTGAACCGAACCGTCCGCCTACTGGCAGCCAACGGTATCGGCAAAGGCGAGACCGTCAGCCTGCTAATGCCCAACAGCGTCGAGTACGTCGTCGCCTACTTTGCCTGTTTCAAACTGGGCGCGGTGGCCGGTCCGGTCAATTCGTTGCTTAAACACAGCGAGATGGTTTATGTGATCGCGAATTCGGATTCTAAGGCCTTGCTGGTGGGTTCCGATTTTGCCGCGGCAGTTGAAGGACTCGAGGATGAGATCCCGTCGTTGGATGCGATCATCGAGTTCGATAGCGTCGAAACGGCAACCGCGAATTTCTCCGGTTCGGCGGACAAACTCCCGGTCGGTCCGGTCGCAGCGGACGACGCGGCGATCATCATTTACACTTCAGGAACCACCGGAAAGCCCAAGGGTTGTGTACTGACACACACAAATCTCTTGGCCAATGCGCGCCAAATTTCCGACTGGCTTTCGTTTACGGAGGATGATCGTTTGTTGACGGTCATGCCGCTGTTCCACATGAACGCCGTGTCGGTTACCACCCTGGCGCCCTTATATGCCGGTGGCGCGACGGTGGTGAGTCCCAAATTTTCCGCGACGCGTTTTTGGCAGATAGTCTCCGATTACCAGATCACGACCTTTGGTTCGGTCGCGACCATGTTGTCGATGCTTTTGCAGAAATATCCCGATGGAGTACCGCCGGGTTTGCATTCCGAGCAGTTGCGGTTCGCTATGTGTGGCTCCGCGCCCGTGCCGGCCGAGGTGATGCGTCAATTTGAAGGGAAGTTCAATTGCTTGGTAGTGGAAGGTTATGGTCTTTCGGAATCGACCTGCCGTTCGACCTTCAATCCGCCGGATAGAACGCGTAAGCCGGGCTCGTGCGGCCTACCGATCGGTAATGAACTGCGGATCGTGGACGACAATGACGTCGATGTTCCGGAAGGCGAACGGGGCGAGATCGTTCTACGCGGAGAGAATATTTTTAAAGAGTATTTTCGCAACCCGGACGCAACTGCGACGGCGTTTCGCGGCGGCTGGTTCCATACGGGTGATGTGGCCTATCGCGATGCGGACGGCTTTGTGTTCATCGTGGATCGCAAATCCGACATGATCATCCGCGGCGGCGAGAATATTTACCCCCGCGAGATCGACGAAGTACTGTATCAAAACCCCGCGGTCGCAGCGGCAGCGGCGATCGGCGTCCCTGATCAACTATACGGCGAAGAGGTGGCCGCGTTCGTTGTGTTGAAGGAAGGCGCCGCGGCAACGGAAATCGAGATCATGGAATTCTGCCGCGCGCGATTGGCTGATTACAAATGTCCTAAGAGTGTGAGATTCGTCAAAGAGATCCCAAAGGGACCGACAGGCAAATTGTTGAAAAGGGAATTGGCGAAAATGGTATAAACGCTCAACGCTTAAGACCCATCGAACGGCCGATCTGGACCAACGAATTTGCGGGAGCGGTATTTGAATCGGACGCCGAGCCACACTTGCCGCAACCGGTTTCGCAGGAACTGCTGTTAGCGCCCGCTTTGGTAAAACCACGCAGACGAGACCACGCCCGCCGTGCGACGTAAATCGCGGCGCCGAGAATGATCAAGGCCACAAAAATAGTTTGCCAATCACGCATCAGTTAATAAGATCAACCAAAACCCAATAGCCGTCCGCCCTGGAATGTTATGAATGAAGCGATCCAAGCTAGCGCCGTCATATACGCCACCATGAACAGCGGCCAGCGCCACGAATTGGTCTCGCGCCGGACGATGGCGACGGTAGACATGCACTGACAAGCCAGTACAAAAAAGACCATCATTGATAACGCCACCAGTGGCGTCCACGCCGGTTTGCCGTCCTCGCGCTTTGCGCCGCGAACCGCGCCGATCAGCGAATCTGACTTCTCGTCCGCATCGTCACCGACATTATAAATAATACTCAGCGTAGAAACTAGCGTTTCGCGGGCCGCGAATGACGAGATCAAAGCGATTCCCATCTTCCAATCGAAACCCAAGGGCCGGATCACCGGCTCAAGTATTTTTCCACCACGACCGGCAAAGCTCTGTTCCAGTTGGATCGTGTGCGGATCGACAGTTGCGGCTTCCGACGTACTAGCATTCGCATCGCTCGCCGGTGCGTGGTAGCGAGGAAAACTTGCCAACGCCCAAAGCACGATCGAAATGGCCAAAATAACGGTGCCGGCTCGCTTTAGAAACAGGCCGGCGCGGGTGAACATGTCATGCGCGATGGTGAAGAAATTCGGGATGCGATAGGGCGGCATCTCCATTACCAAAGGCGGTGCCGGCGCCTTCAAGATCGTGCGCTTAAAGAGAAACGCAACCGCGATCGCGACGACAATGCCCAACAGATACATGGCCAAGATCAAGATCGCACCGACCGAGACAATGCCCAAGACCTTTTGCTCGGCAAAGAACGCCCCGATCATCAAAGTGTAGACCGGCAAACGTGCGGAACAACTCATGAACGGTGCGATCATGATCGTGGCGATGCGGTCTTTCGGATTCTCGATCGTACGCGTGGCCATGATTCCGGGAATGGCGCAGGCGAAGGAACTCAATAGCGGCATAAACGCCTTGCCATGCAGTCCCACGCCGTGCATCAATCGGTCCATCAAGAACGCCGCGCGGGCCATATAACCGGTGTCCTCCAAGATGGAAATGAAGAAAAACAGCAGCAGGATCTGTGGTAAAAAGACCAGCACGCCGCCGACGCCGGCGATGACACCATCGGTCAGCAGGTCTGTCAACAATCCGGGCGCCATATTGGTCCGCACCAGATCCGCCAACAACCCAAAACCGTGATCGATCAGATCCATCGGAACGCTGGCCCAGGAAAAGATGGTCTGAAAAACCAGTAGCATGACGCCCAGCAAGATCAGTGGGCCAAAAAACCGGTGAGTTAGCCAACCGTCGATCTTTTCCGAAGTAGTAGCCGCGGATCCCTGCCGATGCGTGACCGTTTCGCCGACTATTGTTTCGATCCATTGGTAGCGTGCTAGCAACGGCTCTTGCCACCAATCAGGACTTGCCGCAGCTAACCGTTCGCGGGCGGACAATGCTGCGGTTCGCAGCGGCTCGTCGACTGGTAGGTCGTCACCATAGATCGCTTCGATGGCCGCGCGACGGTCTAACCGAAATCCATCCGCAGATAAAAGGGAATCGATCTCGGTCTCGGCGTCAACGGACAACCGCCAACCCGCACCTGGCCCGACTGATCCCAACACCTTCCGCACTGCGGCGGACAATTCGTTCAATCCAGTTCGTTGGGCCGCGACCACCGGAACTACGGGTACGCCCAGCGAGTTGCTCATCGCCGCAACATCGATCTCGACGCCCGCCTTTTTGGCCAAGTCGGACATGGTCAAGGCGACGACAACCGGCCGGCCGTATTCTAAGATCTGGGTTACTAAATAAAGATTGCGTTCTAGGTTGGTCGCATCAACAACTGCGATCGTTACAACCGGGGCGGGCACGCCGCCGACCTTTCCCAGCAACACATTGCGTGCGATCTGTTCGTCGATCGAGGTAGCGTCCAGACTGTAAAGTCCCGGCAGGTCAAGAAGTCTAAGCGGTTTCGCCGGGGAATCGAGCGCCCACCACCCTTCTTTGCGCTCAACCGTAACACCCGGGTAGTTGGCTACTTTTTGTCGCATGCCGGTCAGGGCATTGAAGAGTGTGGTCTTACCCGCATTCGGATTGCCCGCCAGGGCGATCAAAACGGCACCGGCACCTATTTGTGGATCTTGTTCGGACGGGTTGGAAACGACCGGGGATTGAAGGGTAACGCTCATAAATACGGCAGGCCGGGTGCTTACCGCTTACTGCTCGTTGCTGACCATGATGGTACGAGCCTCGGTCTGACGGAGCGCTAAATGATAACCGCGCACGCAAATTTCCAGAGGACCGCCCAACGGCGCGGACTTAATTACGCGCACCGGCGCGCCCGGAATAACGCCCATTTCCATCAACCGGCGAGCCGTGGATCCGGTGCCGCCGATCGACAATACCCGGGCGTGGGCGCCGATCGGTAATTGCGACAAACTGGAAGTGGTCGAGCCGTTTAGGCTAATAGTGCTGGACATCGGGGAAACACCTTCGTTCTCTGCAATGGATAGCGGCCGGCAAACCGGCCTAATAAAAACTATACTCTAATTGAAAATAGATTTCAATTTCAGATTGAAAATAAATTGACGGACTTTAGGGCAGCCAAAATCTACGGGAATTTAACGCGCGGGAGTGATCGCGAGGTCCGCGGTGATCTGTCCGGCCGGGGTTTTGGCCGTGAGTCGTAAAGGAAGCCGCCGTTGATCGTCGCTGATCCATAGGCGAATCAGATAATGATCAGGTTCGGCTTCGCTGGTCGTGACCGAGAGCTGATAGCTCGGGATGCTTTGGCTACCGATCTGAATGGTCTCGCGCTTCAAGGAATTGATCGTGATCTCATAAATGAAGCCGTTGATCAGCACCGGAACTTTGGCAGCTTTTCCCGGATTCAGGTTGAAAGACCGTATGGCGTAGATCACCGAAAGTAGGTCGTGAGTCCCCACCGGAACTTCCATTTGACCCTTTTTAACCAAGGCCGCGCCGCGATCCTGATCGAATTGCACCGTTTCGCTCAGCGCTACGCGGGTACCGAGAAATGCCAGGTCGGTTCGGTTTGGGAGCAAAGACACCGGATCCAGATAGGACGTGACTTGCTCGTTAGCGTAAAAGAGGTTCTTCGCCGCATTGGCGGTCTCGGCCTTGGCCGACACCATGATGGCGTCGTTGCCAAAATAATAGTTTCGCCCACTTACACGAAACGAGATCAATCCGACTGGCTGCGTTGCACCTTGCAGAAACACTGTGTAGTTAAGCGCCTCGTCTGCAGTAAACGGTAACTCGGACGGAAACGGCCTGACCGCCAGCGATCCAGATGGGTTAGCCGCGCCCCGGCTAGGACCGCCCATTGGTATTCCCGCCACCTGGCCGGCCGGATTAGCCGGATTACCCGTCATCGATATGCCAGGAATACCCGGAACAATTGCGCCACCTTTAGCTCCGGCTGAATTCGGTGGGGGGGGGACGGGCGGTAGCCTGACGACCGGCGGACCGATCGGCGAACCCGGCTTCGGCGCCGGTTTGACGATCTCGGAACTCGAGATCGCGACGCGGATCTCTCCGTTGTGATGATGCGCGGTCGCAAGCAACGGCACGCGGCGCGCATCGTCGGTAAAAAAGACCTTGATCTTGTATTTATCCAGTTCGGAGTCGTGCGGAAAGCGCAGTTCAACCACTAGCGCATTGAATGAACCAATGCTTGACTTGATCAATTTACGACCGGCGGGCTTGGCCTCGACCTCGTATTCGGAATTCTCTCCCCGCAACGTAAACCCGTAAACTGCGCCGTCGCTAAACGACACGCCGCGTAACCGATAAGCCGCCGACAGAAAATCGTAAACTCCAAGAAATTCGCCTTTGCGCACCTGGTCCGGAATTGCTGCAGTACCGGCGGCGGCGTTGTATTCGTTAGCGAACTCGGCGTTGCGACCGCCCTCGTGGATCGAGATCTTGGTGTAATAGGGAAGACCAGTTGCCGGATCAACATAACTGGTGTAATCGTTGTTGATCGCGTACAGCGCGGCGCTGACTATGTCCGTCGTCTCCACTCTTGCCCGAAGTTCCAATCCATCGCGGTTCAAATACTGTCCCCGGCCGGCGATCCAGATCTCAGCGTGCGCCGCCGTGGTGAAGCTGGCAAACGAGGCGTTGTAGGTTAGGCGTTCGCCAATTTCATACGGGCCGCTGGCCTGAATGGTCGGTCTGGGTTCGATGGGAGACTGGGCCAAAACCGGGACCATCGACACCAACAGGCTAAACACCAAGCCGGTGATAATTCGTTTAGATCTTAACTGCATCAAACCTCTCATTCCCAAATCAAATGTTCGTTAGCGCAAGGGCTCCGCGCCTAACAACTAACATCATGCCAAATAAGGCCTTAGTTGTCACCGGATCCAGCTTCAGACGTTGGCCAGTTCCTTAAGCCAATCGCGGACACGCACGCGGTTTGAAAGCAAAGCGCAGTGTCCAGTACCTTCCAATACGCGGACTCTGGCGCGTGGCAACTGCTCGGCCATTGCCCGGCCTGAAGTCATAGCATCCAACATTCGGTCCGCGGTGCTGGTGACGACCAATGCCGGTACCTCGATCTGATGCAACCGCGGCAACAGGTTGGTGTCCCGAATAATACGCAACCTGGACAAATAACCTTCCAAACCGACCGTACTGGTGTTGCGCAAAAACCGAGCGCGATCCGGTTCCTCAATATCGTCGCTAAACAGTTCCGCGCCGGAACGGGAACTACGATATTTTGTAACCAGCCAAAGTGGTAGCCACGAGTAGAGTGCCAACCCCACTTTTACTTTCAAGGGATTTAAAAACGTCGCGAACGTGTTGACCAGAATGATCTGATTGACCGCTTGTGGATGGGCTAACGCCATCGCCTGGACCACCAAACCGCCAAAAGATTCACCGATCAGTGTCGCGCGCTCAATACCGGCGTCGCGCAAGATCCAAGCCAGATCGGCGACGAGCTGTTCGAGTCCGTATTTACCGGTCGGGCGAAGGGGATAGGTGATTATTTGATGATCATTTATCAGATCGGGTAACTGTTTGAAAAAGTTCAGACCCGTGCCTTCAATGCCGCACACGTAAACCAGCGGCTCACCCGAACCGTGGACTTGATATTCAGGTGGCGTGGCCAGGTCGACGTTAGCGACCTGATCGCGCAAAATTGTGCTCGTCACTTCCATCCAATGCTCGTTTGATCTCTTCCACGATCAGATGTGCCGCATGAACCGGGTTCGGTGCATCGGTGATGGGCCGTCCCACCACTAAATAATCGGACGTCGCTTCGATCGCGGCGCCGGGAGTAAAGACCCGGGCCTGATCGTCGTGACCGGCGCCGGCCGGCCGCACGCCCGGCGTTACCAACAAAAAGCTTTTGCCGGTTATTCGGCGCACCGCCGCCGCCTCGACCGCCGAGGAGACCACTCCCTGCAGTCCCGAATTTTGCGCCAATTCAGCCAAGCGAAGCACCTGCTCTAATGGAGTGTTCATGACACCGGTCTTGGTCAAAGCGCTCTGGTCCAAACTGGTCAACACCGTCACTCCGATAACTTTGGTGGGACTGCGCCCTTCCTTTTCCGCCGTCTCGTTCACCGCTTCAATGGTCCGGCGCATCATTTCGCCCCCACCCGCGGCGTGTACATTGAACATGAATACGCCCAAACGAGCGGCTTCGGTTCCGGCCCGTGCCACGGTCTGTGGAATGTCGTGAAACTTCAGATCCAAAAAGATCGGGACGCCGATGTCGGCCAATTCGCGCACGATGCCGGGTCCGGCGGCGGTAAACAATTGCAGCCCGATCTTGAACATCCCGACCGAGTCCTGAAGTTGCTCAACGAGCTCGCGGGCTCGTGCCGCCGTTTCGACATCCAGCGCTACGATCAGTTTTGCTTTTGCTTGCTCCATTATCTCCCTTACGCCGGATCCGAAGCCGTTCGGCTCCCAACCGCTTCCTCCAACGAGTTGAAACCATGCTGGGCCAGCAATTCGGCGAGCCCGGCGTTGATCTGGCGTGCGATCCCGGCGCCTTCATAGATCATGCCGGTGTAGATCTGAATCAAACTGGCCCCCGCGCTGATCTTTTCCCAGGCGTCATGAGCGTTGAATACGCCGCCCACACCGACGATCGTCAATTTATCACCCGCCATCCGGTAGATCTTTGCGATCATATCGGTAGATCCCTTGGTCAACGGCCTTCCACTCAATCCCCCGGCACCACAGGACGCAACTTCTTCCGCGGAACTCTTCAAACCCTCACGACTTACGGTCGTATTCGTTGCAATAATACCAGATAAGCCGGCTTCAACCGCTGACTCGATGATCGAAGCTAGCTCGTCATCCCTCAGATCTGGCGCGATCTTGACCAGTAACGGAACGGGACCGACGCCTGATTTTGCGCCCAACTCGCGATTTCTGAATTGCAAAGTATTCAGCAGTTCGCGCAAAACTTCGGGACGTTGCAACTCACGTAGATTCGGCGTGTTGGGCGAACTGACATTGATCGTAACGTAATCGGCAACGGAGTGGACCAATTCGAAACTGGCCAGGTAGTCATCGACCGCATTCTCAAGCTCAACACGTTTGCTCTTCCCGATATTGACGCCGAGTACGCAATCAGGACGACTGCGGTGAAGGCGATCGGCCAAAGCGGCGGCTCCACGATTGTTGAAACCCAAGCGGTTGATAACCGCGTGGTCGTGCGGCAACCGGAACAGACGCGGTTTGTCATTACCCGGTTGCGGCAAATGAGTCACCGTTCCAACTTCGACAAACCCGAACCCCAACGCTGCTAGTCCGCGCGCGGCAACGCCGTTTTTGTCGAATCCGGCCGCGATCCCGACCGGATTCGTGAATTTCAGACCGAATCGTTCGATCGCAAGCGAGGGCGGTGAACTATACCCGCGCGACAAAAACCCTCGAGTAAGTGGATTTGACGAGGCAAACCTAAGTGTACTCAGCCCGAACTCGTGCGCGCTTTCCGCGGGCAGTTGAAACAACAACGGTCGGATTATTGAGCGGTATAGCATGAATAAGGTGCGGCCAAAAATAAGGCGTGCGGGACCGATTCTAACTTGTTGTGCCCAACATGTCATGCGTTCGATTCGTCTGCAACTTGTTTACCGCCCGCCTGTTTGCTAGTATCCCTGGCCAATGGACTTAGTTGAAAAGTCGCGCATCATGGACAGCGCGCGGATCAATCGAGCGCTGGCGCGGCTGGCCTCGGAAATTGTCGAAGAGAACCACGGCGCGAGCGATCTTTACTTGGTTGGGATCCGCCGCCGCGGGGTTCCGTTGGCCGAGCGTATGGCCGACAAGATCGCCGAGTTCGAAGGCACCCGTCCGCCGGTGGGCATTTTGGACATTACGCTCTATCGTGATGATCTTTCCACGGTGGGCGCCAATCCGGTGGTCAACCGCACGGAGTTGAACGACAACATCGAGGGTCGCAACATTATTTTGATCGATGACGTGCTGTACACCGGCCGTACTATCCGGGCGGCGCTGGATCAATTGATCGATTTTGGCCGGCCGCGCCGCGTGCAGTTAGCGGTTCTGATCGACCGCGGTAACGAACACCGCGAACTTCCGATCCAGGCTGATTACATCGGCAAGGTGGTGCCGACCAAAAAGAGCGAGATCATCAAGGTGATGCTGACCGATTTCGATGAGGTCGAAGGCGTGGGCATCTTTGAACGACCGGTTTTAGATGGGGAATAGGCGGCCTTCTGGGCCGCCTTTTTTTGCCTTCCGACAAGTTGGGGTGCAATTAAAAATGGGAGTTGGTAGATAACGCCGAAGGTGGATTTCTTGCGGTGGAGGCGAGTGTTGGTAGCCCCGCCTTCAGGCGGAATCGTTCCCAATTTGGTCGTTCAGTTTACCGGGACGTATGCGCGACGGTTCCGCCTGAAGGCGGGGCTACGAACGCGGGCGGAGCTTCGACCAACTCGCACTTTTGATTACACCCCACAGGTGATTTACCTGTCGGGGCGAGTTTCGGAACGAGTGAGGCGGAATTGAAAGGGCGGGTTTGCCCACGAGAATCGACAGACTAACAGTTTGTCGTACCCTGGTTGCGCCATTGGTCTTCGTCGCATTGCGACGGTTGAATTTAGCCGTGGGTTTCAACCCACGGAGGTCGTGAAAATATTGTCGTCGCGTCAGCGACGGTTGAATTCCCCGTTGGTTTCAACCAACAAAGGATGAGAATCCATGGCTAATACGTATTCGTCATGCTTTTACCATATTGTCTTCAGCACTAAACATCGCGATCCATTGATCAAACCAGCCATTGAGAACCGAGTTTGGGAGTACGTAGGCGGGATCGCTAGAAAGCACCGAATGATTGCATTGCAGGTTGGTGGAATTGAGGACCACCTTCACGCTCTGGTTTTATCACCTCCGAGATACTCGCCGAGTCAGATCGCGCAATATTTAAAAGGTGAGTCTTCGAAATGGATCCATGAAGAATTACCAGATTTGCGATTTAGTTCATGGCAAGACGGTTATGGTGTGTTTACCGTTAACAAATCTCTGGTACCGAAAGTAATCGATTACATCAAGAACCAGCATGCCCACCATCAGAACGAGAGTTTCGAAGATGAGTACCGTCGGTTGATGGCGTTGCCTGGGATCGACTACGACGAACGATATGTTTTCGATTAGATCAGGCCTGGTAGGTTCAACCGTCGCTAACGCGACGCGGATCTGTTTCGGCCTTCCGTGGCTTTAAAGCCACGGCTAAATTCAACCGTCGCGATGCGACGAAAACAATTTCAACCCGCGATTGAACGCCGCTGCTAGTTGAGCCATCGCGGAGAATCGACAGACTAACGGTCTGTCGTACGATGAAATATGTCGGGTTTTAAGCACAAAGATCTCCTGGGTATTCGCCAGCTTACGGCGGACGAGATACATCATCTTCTGAACACCGCCGAATCGTTTCGCGATATCTCCCGGCGCGAGATCAAAAAAGTGCCGACTCTGCGCGGTCGCACCGTGATCAACCTTTTCTTTGAGCCATCGACCCGCACGCGCACTTCATTTGAGATCGCCGCCAAACGCCTATCGGCGGATGCGATCAACATCAGCCCGTCGATTTCCAGTGTTAGCAAGGGCGAGACCCTTTTGGACACCGCCCGGAATTTGGAAGCGATGGCGCCAGATTGTATTGTGGTGCGCCACTCGGCGGCTGGTGCACCGCAACAACTGGCCAAGATCTGCAAAGCCGGGATCATCAATGCCGGTGACGGTGCGCATGAGCATCCTACGCAAGCATTGCTTGATGCGTTGACCATTCGCGATCACAAAAAAGAATTCGCCGGACTGCAGGTGGCTATCATTGGCGATGTGCTGCATTCCCGCGTAGCCCGTTCGAATATTCATTTACTTACCAAATTGGGGGCTACGGTGCGGATCGCCGGACCGGGGACTTTGGTGCCGCCGGAATTCAACCAATTGGTGCCGGAAGGCGTGATCGTCGAAAGGAAGTTGGAACACGCCTTAGCGGATGCTGATGTCGTTATGATCCTTCGGATCCAGCGTGAACGCCAAGTTAGTGCTTTTTTTCCATCGATGCGCGAATACGCGATCGATTTTGGATTGAATATGAAGCGCCTGGCCCACGCCAAAAAAGACGCGATCGTGATGCATCCCGGTCCCATGAACCGAGGGATAGAGATCGCTTCGGATGTGGCCGATGGGGCGAGTTCGTTGATCTTAGACCAAGTAACGAACGGAGTAGCGGTGCGGATGGCGGTGCTGTATTTACTGACGGGCGGGTCGCAATACACC
>JBDSEC010000426.1:0-7960 GCA_039920205.1 Pyrinomonadaceae bacterium | reverse complement strand
CATTCTCGCTATTGGCATACTGCTTATGTTACAACAACTTACGCCTTATTTGTTAATCCTTAACTTAATGCCATTGCCCCTAACCCCCGGCCCCGCCGCTTCGGCCTCACATCTGGCTGTTTTCTGTAGGCGTCTACGACGCTAAGCAAGGGTTTAATTGCCTAATGCCGGACTGCTCCCCGATCTAAATAAATGCCCGACTCGCACTTTTAATTGCCCCCCTCGCGCTGCCCTAGACCCTCAATTCCCGCGCACGGCTGCGGTTCGGGCGCAGCAACTTTCGATCTCGGCGCGGTTCATGCGGCCGATCAACATCATCCCGAACATTTTGTAATCGGCGATGAACGACCACAGCGGGTGTTTGAAGGTGGCCGGCCGATTGTGCTCGATAAAGAAATGCGCAACCCAAGCAAACGCATAGCCGGGAATGAAGGCCAACGGGAAAAGGTACCACCGGCCACTGTAGATCAACCAAACCAAGGCGCTGGTAGCCAAGAGCGTTCCGCAATAGTGCAAGATCCGCGTGGCGCGCTTGCTATGCTCGGCGACGTAGTACGGCCAAAATTCAGCGAACGATCTCATTTCGTGAATGGGCATTACTTATCTCCTTCACACTATCGACTCAATCATGGCCGTCAAACAGATCGGCATACTCGCCGGCACCGAGCGGCGCCACGGCCGCCAGCCGCATATTCTCTTCCACATGGCCGACGTGGCTCATACCAATCAAGGCCGTCGTCACCCCCGGCGCGGACCGCGTAAATTGGATCGCTGCCGCTGCGTCCGTTCCGACCGGAGCAAGTTTCTGTTTCAGATCGGCGGGCAGCCCTTGTGACAATTTCCCTTGCAAGATCGAGCCGCTGGCGATCGCCGTAATGCCGAGTTCCAGCGCCGCTTCCAGGGTACTCATCTCTTCGCCCTCGACGGGCTGGTTCGGCACCACGAGCGCCTCGGGCATCGAAAGGTTGTAGGGCAACTGGATAAAGCGGAACCCGTGACGGTCGCCCGCAACCTCGCGAGCGATTCTCGCCATTTGCTCCAGTGAGTGATAACCCGGACCGCCCTCGGCCGCCCGAAACCCATTCCAGGTCGCAACTCCGTAGCTAGCGATCTTGCCGTCGGCAATGTTCTGTTCGAACAAGGCAAAGGCCGCGCGCAAACGCGAGGCGAATTCAACTGCCGAAACCGCGCCGACCTGCGATTCTGGGTTATGCAGATAATAAACGTCCAGACAATCTAGGTTCAGGTTCCGACACGACTGGTCTATCTGATTCTGCAAATAGGTGGGCGTCATGCAATGACTGCCGCCGACGATATCGGAAGCATCAGCTATGCCCGGGCGCACGAACGTCTCTTCGATATAGGCGCGAACATCGCCTGGCGGCGTGCCGTCAAAGGGTAAATAGCCGCCTTTTGTGCAGACGATCAGTTCATCGCGTTCGATTCCCGCGGCGAATAGATCAGCCAATGCCGCCCCGATCGATCGTTCGCTGCGTTGAAAGCGATAATTGGCCGCCGTGTCGATCACGTTACAGCCTAGTTCGACCGCGCGTTTGACCGATTCGGTGTAACCCGCATCCGTTGGGCGATCCCAATTCCCCAAATAGGTGCCTATGCCGATCGACGAGACCCATAGATCGCTCACGGCTCGAAAATGTTGCTCGTTTACGTCCGCGGCAAAGCGCGCGCGAAAACGTTCGGTTCCCTCACCCGAGGCCCGGCCGGCTACGGTCATTGATCACCCCTGTTAAATGAAAAAGTAGTGCGAGTTTAGCATAACCTGGTGTTCATTGAGGGGCATCAATCGCCGTGGCTTGAACTTGTCACGCAGTGCAACATTGAGCCGCGCTATCGCGAAGGAAAACGGTCAAGATATTGAGCGGGCCGCTAAAACTGGGAGCGCGGGCGTCTTCGCCGGCAGTGAGCGCAAAGCGCGAAAACGTAAACCTTGAATGACCGCCGCACTTGCACTCGCCGTGGTAACCAACGCGGCGCGTGCTTGGTATGTTGAATGAGTGTTTACGTTAGCCCTTCGGGCTTCGCCGGCGAGGACGCCCGCGCTCCCCAGTTACGCGAATCGTTCGCTGTTGAGTATTGTGTTTCTCGTTAAGTGGCGCGGGCTCAAACTGGAAATGCCTTAATCGCATATTATTTGGAACGACTAGATGCGCCCGACGGGCGTAGGATAAGCATTGCATTTGATCTCGGTGAAAACTATTATCGGTCGGGCTCACTACTATGGAACCGCCACTCGCATTTAATAACGAAATCACCCAGGCGATCGCCGAGTTCGTGCGCAAGATCGGACTTCCGGTTAGAGCAGCCAGGCTGGACCACCCGACTTTTCTACCCGGCATCGAGGTCGAGAGTGGCGCCATCCTGATCGACGAGAGCCGGCTAACCTATCCCGGCGATATTCTTCACGAAGCGGGTCATCTGGCCGTCGCGCCCGCCACGCTGCGACCGACCCTAAGCGGTGAGGTCGACCTACCGGGATTCAACGCGGACGTGGTCGAAGCCTTCGCGATAGGCTGGTCGTATGCGGCGATCGTGTCGCTTGGGTTGGATCCGGGCATCGTGTTCCACCGTGACGGTTACAAAGGTCAAGCGGAAGCCCTAAGGAATAACTACGAATTGGGTATTTATATCGGGGCCAACGGTCTGGTCGATATGGGCTTGACCAGGGTGGGGACAAACGCGGCCGCGGACGGGGTGGCTCCTTACCCGCATATGATCAAATGGCTTAGGGATTAGGCACCATACAACACAAAGATTCGAAGGCGGCAATCCGAGACGTCGGATCGCCGCCATTTATTTTCGACCTCGCTTTGTAGGCAAGTTTTTTGCCACGGAAAAACCAAAGGCGCCCCGTCCGACTCTTATCGCCTATGAATATTCGGAAACCGCGGGTATTTTTGGCAGGCTAAGACCGAATAGTTGCTCCGAGAAAGTTGCTCCGAGATAGTTGCGCCGGGAAAGTTACGAGCCCGCGGTTGATGCTCACCGGATGGCGTGGATCATAGGAAGCCATTGAATCGTTTAGAGACGGCCGAAGACCGCCTCTAAGCGGCGGCCTGCGTCAATTTAAACTTATGGTCGTACCTCGCAATTTTTAGAACTATTTCACAACTAAGACAGGACTTCTCCGCCCACCCTGAATGATAATGACCGGGTTGAACAAAATCCCTACTTGGAGAAAAATTATGAGCCCCGAGATCACATCTGCAAGACCGTATCAATGGATCGGAAATATAATGCTTCACGTCTTCGTCGTTATTTCCGGATTTCAAGTCGGCGCCGGCGCGTATGAAATTTTTGTCACCACGCCGGTCTGGAGTGGTGCGCTGCCCGATTCGGTTCGGCGATGGAATTCGGTCGCGGATATGGCGATCAATCCGGGGCTCTATTGGGGTAAAGCCACGCCGTTTTATGGACTATGCTGCTTGGCTTTGCTGGCCGCGGCCTGGACCTTGCCAAAAGTAAAACGTAATATGGCGCTCTTTGCGGCGGGGGTTGGATTGTTGATCGTGATAATAACGATCAACTTCTTTGTACCCATCCTAATGAAAACGATAGTAACGCACGGCGCGGGACTTAGCGGTGAAGAGATCACCCAGTTGGCCGATCGTTGGGTGTTCTGGAACTGGTTTCGGTTTGCCGCCGCTGGCACCAGTTGGTTGGTCGCGATCCGGGCCTTGAGTCGGCCAAACAACTAGCAAATGAACGGGCGCTGAAGCCTCTTGAGTCTGAGGCTCTCAGCGCACGGATCAACTAAAGTTCGGCAACATTAAGCTTTACATCAGCGGTCTTCCAGGCCTTAACAAATTGCCGTCGGGCCACCCGCATGGTACGCGCTTTCCCTTGGGCCTTTAGGCTTTCGGTTAATCCGAATAGCGATCGACCGTTCTTCGGATTCTTTAATAGATCGGCGCGAAACACGACTTCGGCGCCGGCCGCGTCGCCGCTGCGCAGCAAGACCCCGCCGAGCATCTCGCGGACCGGCTGGATCCAACCGGGCGGTTCATCGTAGGTCAGTCTGTCTTCCGCCTGGATGCCGAGCTTTAATTCGGCGATCGCGGTCGTCGTTGCGTTTCTCCTAAGTGCAAGATGTGCATTCAAAACTCGCTCGGCGACGGCTAGCACCGCACTTGCGGTATTTAAACCGAACGTTGCCCCGGCCGGGATCTTTGCTCTCGCTTCCAAGAACTTTTGTTGTTCGACCTGACCTTGGGTGGCATCGCCCTTCGCGGCATAGGCCATCGCCCGCGAAAAGCGCCACACCGTAGTGCGGGCGAGTTGAGTCGGATCGGGTTGCGGCAAAGCCAATATTTCATCCCATTTGTGAAAACGCACTTGGATCAAAAGCGACGTCGCAACAAATCCTTCCAGCATCGGCACCTGTTTCAAATAAGGCTCGACATTTCGCACCAGATGGTCGGCGGCCTTCGCCGACTCGGCATAGTTGCCCGCCATGCTGCTGGCAATTGCCAGGAAATGGAGGTTGTGGTTGTAATACATCAACGGGTACATCCCGCCCCCGCCACTTAACTTGATATAGGCGTCGTCCGCGACGATCGCATCTTGATTACTCGCCACCGCGCCAGGGTAATTTCCCGTCCGCTGGTAAATATGCGCCGGCATATGAACCAAGTGACCGGCGGCCGGCATCTGTGCCGGAAGGGTCGCGACGTATTTCAACGCCCGTTCGGGATGAGGCGAGGCCTCGACCGCATGAATGTAGTAATGGATCGCTCCGACATGGCTGGAGTTGCGTTTCAAGACCGATTCCAGGGTCGCGATGATTTCCAACGTTCCTTCGGCCGGTTGCCCATCGCTGGCCCACAACTGCCAAGGGCGCAAATTCATCGCACTTTCCGCATAGAGCGTCGCTGCGTCCAGATCGTTGGGAAACTGTTTGACCAACTCGCCCATCGCGATTTTGAAATCGACCGCGAGTTTTTTCAGATCAGCGTTCGGTTCCAGCGAATATCGCGTAGCCAAAGCGTCGATGTATGCCCGCTCGTTCGGCGAAGCGTTGCCGGCCAGTTTCAGCGCCTGCTGTGTCGCTCCGTAGGCAGCCTTTTCACGCTCGGGATCCACATCCAAATTGATGTTCGGACCCAATGCGTAACCGACGCCCCAATAGGCCATCGCCAATTTGGGGTCCAGCTCGGCCGCACGTTTGAACGACCGCACCGCCTCTTCATGGTTGAACGCATAGATCAGCCGCAAGCCCTGATCAAAGAATTTCTGCGCCAGCGCATTGCGTGTCGAAACCGGGTGATGCCAATTGCCCAGTCCAGACATCAAGGTGGCGGGCTTCCCTTTTCCGCCCATGTCCATGCCCGGCATCTGGGCAGAACCAAAACAGTTGAACAGTAGAATTAATGCCAAAAGCAGAATTGCGTTTTTCATCAATCAGCGATCTCCGATCCAAAATAAAGGGCCGCCATCGACCGGCCAATAACATTTCATTCCGCCCTTTGATACGAGAAGTCAGCCACCGTAGGATCTATTTCTGACGGCAATATACGCTTGTTTACGGTGGTTTGCTCAACCTTTTGTGAATTGGGGAGCAGCTTTGCCTCGCACCTGAGTTGGATTCACCACGCTATGCGCGCTAGCGTACGGACCAATGTCGTTCGCTCCACTATGCTTACTAAATAGGCATCCCGAGGGGCCTACACCTTCTCCTACCCTTCCGCATACCTGATTTGGCTCGATAAGTGATCTCGCGTGTCGAGCATCCGCCCTTTGACCGCGTGGTTCAAGTGACAATGGAACCGGCCGAAAAGGGATTTACTCCACGTGTCTCGTCAGTTTCGACGAGCTTCAGTCTAAGGAAATATTATGCGATCTGTGATCATTATGCTCAAGAGAACTTCAGTACTCGCTGGGATGTGCTTATTCCTTCTGGCGGTCAATGCGCAATCCGCAACTTTGACGGTTAACACAACGGCAGATGGCGGATTTGGCAGTTTGCGCCAAGCGCTGCTCGATGCGACAACCAACGCGGAAGCAAACACTGTCACTTTCAACATTCCAACGTCGGACCCAGGATATAACGCGGCCACGAACCGCTTTACCATCACCCTTACCAGTCCTCTGCCCAACATTCCGGTGGCCCCGATGTCGATGAGCAATAGCCAGCCCCAGGGTGTGACCATCAGTGGCAACAACCAATTTCGCGTATTTTCGCTGGTAAACAGCGCGGTCGTTACCATGACCAACTTGACCATTAGTAATGGCAATGGCGGTACCGGCCTCGGCGGTGGGTTCTTCTTGGGCAACAGCGCCACGTTGAATCTAATTAGATCTACGGTAAGCAACAACAACACGCTGGGGAACGGCGGCGGTATCTATATGAGCAACAGCTGTACGCTGACTCTCACTGACTCGAACCTCCGGGGAAACAGCGCCGCCAACGGCGGTGGCGTATTCATTTTTGACAGCGGCACGATGAACCTCAACACCAGCACGGTCAGCCTCAATACTGCAATTGCCGGTGGGAACGGTGGCGCAATCTACAACGGCACGAGCGCGACACTCAACGTCAACAGCAGCACGATCGATGGCAACACGGCCGGCCTGAACGGTGGGGGGATCTATAACACCGCCACCATGACCATCACGAACAGCACGATCACCAGCAACAGTGCGGGCAAGGGGGGCGGGGCTTATAACACTTTCGTCGCCACTTTAAACAACAACCTCATTGCCTTAAATACGGCGTCCGATGGTCCCGACTTGGCCGGACGGGCCACCCTCGGTCAGGCATACAGCGGCACTTACAACTTGGTTGGTAACGCGGACGGAAGTGAAGGACTTGCCGCCACTAGCCAACTCGGCACCACGGCAAATCCGATCGATCCGCGGATCGGGCCTTTGAAAGATAATGGCGGTCCCACGTTTACCCGGGCGTTGCATAACCGTAGTCCAGCACTCGATAAAGGTAACAGTCCCAGCATTGTCAGCGACCAACGCGGTCGGATTCGCCCCTATGACAACCCGTTGATACCCAACGCACCGGGTGGAAACGGCGCCGATATTGGCGCGTTCGAACGGACGTTCGCATTTACCCCTTTTGATTTTGATGGTGACGGTAAGGCCGATATTTCGGTGTTCCGTCCGTCAAACGGAAACTGGTACTTGTTGCAGTCGACTTTGGGTTATCGGGTACAGCCGTTTGGCCAAAGCGGCGACCTGATCGCACCGGCGGATTATGACGGCGACGGCAAGGCGGACATCGCCGTTTTTCGCCCGTCGAACGGATATTGGTACATCGTAAACAGCGAAGACACCACCTTGCGCGTGGTTCAATTTGGACTTAGTGGTGACGTCGTCGCCACGGGCGATTACGATGGCGACGGCAAAGCTGACATCTGTGTATATCGCCCATCGAACTCCACTTACTATCTATTGCGCAGTTCGGACAACTCGTTCCGTTCCCAAGCCTGGGGCGTGGCCGGCGATGTCCCCGTCACGGGCGACTATGATGGAGACGGCCGAACGGATTTTGGCGTTTACCGGTCGTCGGATCACTACTTCTACATTTTGCGCAGTCAGAACAGCAGCTCGTTGGCCCAACCGTGGGGCCTAACGGGCGACAAGCCCGTTACTGGCGATGTTGATGGAGACGGCAAGACCGATGTCGCGGTTTACCGGCCGTCCACAGGGATTTGGTACTGGCTGCGAAGTTCGGATAGCGTAGTGAACAGTGTAGCTTGGGGCGCCAATGGCGATGTTCCGGCGGCGGCGGACTATGACGGAGAGGGGAAAACGGATGTTGCCGTGTTTAGACCGTCAACCGGCGTTTTCTACATCCTGCGAAGCGCTACCAATTCAATGAGCGCCGCGCAGTTCGGTACCAACGGCGACATACCGGTACCTTCGGCCTACGTGCCTTAAGTGCCGGGATCGATCAGCCTAGGGTGAACGCTAATCAGGGTTGCGGAATCAT
>JBDSEC010000425.1:0-12523 GCA_039920205.1 Pyrinomonadaceae bacterium | reverse complement strand
GAGTTTCTTCAACAAACCGTGGGCGTCGTTCTTGCCCAACAACGCCAAGATCTCGCCGGGAGCTACCTGTAAACCATCGGCCAGGCGAAGAGCGCTTTCCAGATTGATCGTGGTGATCACGGCGGTCTGCAGCTTTGACAGCAACCCTTGATCAAAACCGGTCTGTCGGCAAAAGTCTACTTGCTTCAGGCCCAGTTCATGCAATCGCACGGTAATGAACTGTGCGAGCGGTGTAGTGGATTGAACAGTTTTTCGCCCCATTTAGGAGTCCTTTCTAAACCTGCCGGAAAGGCAGAACCTAGTCTTACGCTATTGCTGAAATAGCGATCAATTTCGGCCCCGGACGGATGACACACCACAACCAGTGGTAAATCACGCGTCGATAAGATACACCATTTTGTGTGTGGACCGAAAAGCCTAGATTGACCTTATATCACACTTTCCGCCCCAATCAGGCGAAAATTTATCGCCAACGTCGCAACTAAAAGTCTATAAGCCGC
The DNA here is from genome assembly GCA_039920205.1 of Pyrinomonadaceae bacterium. Classification (GTDB taxonomy): domain Bacteria; phylum Acidobacteriota; class Blastocatellia; order Pyrinomonadales; family Pyrinomonadaceae; genus JBDSEC01. The sequence continues at coordinate 12,023 of JBDSEC010000425.1, read as the reverse complement.
CCGTCGCGAAGGTGCGGGCAAAACTCAGTACCGAAGCGTAACCCAATAATTTTTCCCAAAACTTGATCTTGTTGCCGGGGACGACTACTTGATCGCCCGGCACCAAGAAAGCCATTTCCGACGCCTGACCGCGTTCGATCAACTTTAAATTGACCATGATCGGGCCAAAATTTCCGTCTGGCTTTCGGCGCAGGATCACGACTTTGCTCTTGTCGCCTGTGCGCAGAACACCGCCCGCTTCGGCCACCGCTTCATAGACGCTCAGCCGGCGCGTCATAATACGCATGCCCGGTTGGGCCACATCGCCCAAAACGCTGTAGCGCGCCGAGACCGCCTTATCTAAAAACACTGTGACCTTTGGGTCGATGATGTACTCGTCCAGTTTCTTGGTGATCTCGGCCGCTACCTGTTCGGTAGTGCGCCCGGCAACAAAGACGCCTTCGGAGATCAACGGGTACGAGATCCGGCCGTTGGGTGGGATGGTGATCCCGGCCCGCGAATAGCGATCCTGTCCAAACACGTTAACCGTGATCACATCTTCCGGTCCCAAATAATAGGTGGTCAAAAAGTTATTGTAGTACGGCACCACGGCCGCTTCGTCCTCGGATGGTTGGCCCTGGCGGTTGGCCTGAACATCTTCGGGCACATCGCCCGGTAACTTCGGACGGGTGCCGGCGTCCTGCGGTGTGGCCGCGGGCGGGGTCGCCTCGGGCTTGGCCGCCGGTTCCTGAACGGCCGGGCCCGCCGTATCCACGAGCTTCGGAGTCGGTACGGTTGCATTCGGCGGGGTGTCCGGCGCAACTACGCGCTTGCGCCCTTGTGGGGTCGTCGGGCCGGGATCCTGTGCGTTCAATCCCACCACGAAAAGGCTCAAGATGATGACCGCGAGTGCGGCTAACCTAATGACTCTAGTTTTCATTGCATTACCTCCAACACAACCGGCCACCGGTTTTACCAAAACTACTGTCCACGGCCAAATAAGATGGTTTTCGTGGTTTCAAACAAGATCATGCCATCTAAGATCAATGATTGATTCTTGATGTAATAGAGATCGTATTGCAGCTTTTCCCGCGCATCTTCGATCGAGGCGCCATAGGGATACTTTATCTGCGCCCAACCGGTCAAACCGGGAGCGATCAGGTGTCGCTGTTCGTAAAACGGGATCTCCTGGGCCAACTGTTTGACGAAATGCGGCCGCTCGGGCCGGGGTCCGACAAAATTCATGTCGCCGCGCAGGATGTTCCAAAATTGCGGGATCTCGTCCACCCGGATCTTACGAATAATGCGGCCTATGCGAGTCGCGCGGTCGTCCGTGGTCTGGGCCCAACGCGGGCCGTCCTTTTCTGCATCCACGCGCATCGAGCGAAACTTCATCAAGGTAAATACCCGGCCATTCCGGCCCACCCGCTCTTGCCGGTAAAGGATCGGTCCGGGGGATTCAAGTTTGATCGCTATCGCGGTCACCAATGCGATCGGCAGCGATATCAACCCGCCAACAAAGGCCAAAAACCGATGGACTGCGACGCGAACGAACGCGGAAATTTGGGTCTGCCGGCCCCGGCCCGAAAAGATCAGCCACGACGGCCGCACCATATCCAGATGGACCTTACCGGTCACCCGTTCGTAAAACGAAGCGCATTCTTCAATGTGGACATTGCCAGTCAAACTCATACGCAGTAACTGGTCGGTCGGGAACTGCCCACGTCGTTCACCCATTCCAACCACGACCCGGTCGATATTCTCCCGGCGCACGATCTGTTCCAGTTCACTGGTCAAACCGATGACCGTTGGATTGATCAGACTCTTACCCAAAAGCGACGCATCGTTATCGGTAAACCCGACGATCCGGTATCCGGCATCGCGGCGTTCTAAGATCGCGCGCGCGGTCTCGATCGACATTTCGCCAGATCCGACGATCAAAATGCGTTCGCCGAATTGCGGGTGCCCCATTACCCAGTGAATGAACAACCGCCAGGTCACCATTGAACCCAGCGCCAGCGGCAGTGATATGACCGAAACGCCGCGGCCGATCATGAGTTGCGGCACGGCATAGAACAACAACGCCAACGCCACCCAAGCCAGACCCAGTGCTTGGATCATCCGCAACACGAGTTCGCGGCGATCATGCATGACCACGAAATCGTAGAGGTCGTATAAATAGAACGAGGCCAGAAAGAAGAGCGTGGCCAGGCCGATCTTATAGAACCCGTGGGTCTCGATCAGTTGGCGATCGGCTTCGACCGTACCCATGCGCAAATACGCGGCGATAACCATGCCACCGAAAAGAAGCATGGCTTCGATCAATAGCAGGGCGATCGTTCGCGAATTTAGCCTGGCACTACGCACGTTTAGATACTTTCAGATTCGACCAGTGCCGGCCTCTGCCGGCGGCCCGTGGCGGGCAAACGACCGGCCGCAACCGGCGGCAATTCAACGCGGGAATCCCGCCGCTGATAGTAGTAATTATTTTCCGGCAACTGTTGTTGGCTGCGGTTAACCACGACGCCTAACATTCGGTCGCGCGGCAATGTGTCCAACAGTCGGTTGACCAAGCTGTATTTCGTTTTACCTGAACGAACCACCAGCATGGCCGCGTCCGCTTGGTTGATCAGCAATGTGGCGTCGGTAAAGATCCCCAACGGAGGTGCGTCGATAATGATGTAGTCAAACGCCTGCCGCGCTTGATTTAAAATATTGGTGAACCGGGGACCGGACAACAGCTCGGCCACGTCGTCACGCGCCTCGCCACCGGTCATCAAATGCAGCCCGGAAGGTTCCAAGCGCATTACGGCCTGCTCTAATCTCACCTTCTCTTGCAGCATGTCTGACAGACCGACACAGGGATCTAAACCGAGATAGTCGGTCAAACATGGATGACGAAGATCGGCGTCGATGATCAACGCCCGGCAACCATCGGTCTGGGCCAACAACCAGGCCAAGTTCAAAGCCGTCAGGCTCTTGCCCTCACCCATGCCCGCGCTGGTTACCACGATCGCCTGCGATTTCCCGGTGCGATTGGAATGCAGAACGTGGGTTCGGAGACTGCGATACTCCTCGCAATACGCCGAACGTGGTTGGGTAATGGCGACTAAATGCGGTTCGACGCGCGCCGGGTTAATGTCCTGCGAGACAAAGCGCACGGCGCGCGGCGAACCTACAGCATCCACAGTTGCCCCAGCTACACGCGATGAGGTTCCGCCGGGGAGTGCCTGCCCGGTCAGCACATCGGTGTGCGCAGTGGATGCTGGACTTGAAGCCGAACTGCGTGATGCAGCCGGCAAATTGTTTAACGAAGCCGCTCGGGCTTGCTCGTCCGCAACCGAGGCGTCAACCACGACCGCGTGCGTTGGATAGGCGTCGGCTTCGCTTCCGCGCGGGCCATCGGTAAAAAACCGGTCCGCGGCGGCGTTCTCTTTTTCCGCGCGCATTAGCGCGTCAAAAACTCTTCCCATTTGGCACCTCTTCGATCTGCCCGTCAGCCCGGGGCTTACGGTCGCACCGATTCTTGTCCGGCGCTCGGAACTGATCAACTAAAATCGATTTGAAACTTTTCCGTGCATCTGCAGGATGTCACCGCTCGGCGAATCATCACGACGAGGGCGTGCCGCTCCATTCTCAACCTTCAAGCGCGGCTGCGCTCCATTATCAACCGCCAGCCGGGGCTGGGCGGCGCCGTTGCCACTAATGGACCTGGGCGACGCCGGTTTAGAAGTCGGTTCAGGTCGCGCATCTTCACGCGTGTCACGCACAAAGGCCGGGGCCGCCTCGTAACCCGATTCCGCGGCCATTCGATCATGGCGCGGCAACAGATCGAAGGTCTGGGCGACCTCTTCCACGATCCGGCGGCCGATGATCGGCAATTCCGCGCCGTAACCAAGCAACATCGCGTTATCGCAAAGGTTGTTGACCAAACGCGGGATCCCTTCCGAGCAGCGGAAGATAAAATCGATCGCCTCCGGAGAAAAGATGTTCGGCTGGCTCGCGCCGGCGACCCGCAATCGTTCCAGGATGTAATTCTCGGTTTCGGCCACGTTGGGTAAGGGTTGGATCTCGCTGCGCAATGCGATCCGCTGCTTTAACTGACGCAACTCTTGGCTGTTAAGCACGTCACGCAATTCCGGCTGACCGGTCAGGATTATCTGCAAGTACTTGGCGGTGTTGGATTCGAAATTCATCAATAGACGGATCTCTTCCAAAACGAAGGGCGCCAGGCCTTGCGCTTCGTCAATGATCAACACCGTGCGCAATCCGCGCGCATGGCGCGCCTCAAGCGTCCGGCCCAATTCGATCATCAACTCGGCTTTGCTGGACCAATTTGAAAGGTTCAGCAGTTGTGCCATGTGTTGATAGAACTCGTTGACCGTCAACCGGGGGTTGAAGATGTAGGCCACCAACACGGTGCGGTCAAAGTGCTCTAACATCCAACGCACGATGGTCGTCTTACCCGTGCCAACTTCGCCGGTCACGACGATCAAACCCTTGCCGTTAGTAATTCCGTAACGCAGGTTGGCCAACACTTCTTTATGGGAAGGAGTGAAGTACAAAAACCGCGGGTCCGGCGTTAGCGAAAAGGGTAGTTCTCTTAATCCGTAAAATTCTGTGTACATGGCGTTTTTACCTCTGGGTTGCTCAGGCTAGCAGCCACTAGGAAACAAACCGGTCAAATACGTGTGACAAGCTTAATGCGATGGCCAGCACCGGAATGCTGATCACGGTTAGGACGACTCCGGCGGCCAGGGCAGCGAACCGCTTTTGCGGCTGGCGCCGCACCTCCATCGGCGTCAAAAGTTCGGGTACCGAGGCCAATACCGGCAAATTGGTGTAATGAGCGGCATCCTCAACGGTTTGAATGGTCAACAATCGGGGCAGTTCAAACACCGCGGCCAAGAACAGGCCAAAGGCAAGTCCAACCGCCAAGCCAACGCCCATCAAGATGGGACGTTTGGGTGCCACGGGCGCCGCCGGCAAGTTCGCGGCATCGACGACCATGATCTTTTCGCCTTGCTGTTGACTGTTAAGGGCGGACAGGCGATCAGCGTCGTCTTTTCGCTCTAACAACTTGTCGTAAAGCGTCTTCTTGGTCTTGTATTCTTGATCGATCGATTCCAGCGCCACTTGAACTTCGGGCACCCCGTTAATGCGCGCATCCATTAGGGCAACTTGACTATCGGCACTGGCCAACATGGCTTTTTGCCGGACCAATTCGCCTTCGGCCCGTTGCTTTTCGATCTCGATACTGCTGACGCGCATATCAACGCGGCTGCCTGACGCCCGGGTCATTTCGGCGACGTTGGCGTTCCACTCGTCCAGCATTTCTTGCAGTTGCTGGTTTACCTGGTCCAATTCCGTTTGCTTGGCGATCACGTCTGGATTGGCCGGCTTGAGCGTGGTCTTCAGTATTTGCAATTCACTGGCCAGCCGCGTCTTCTGCTTCAACATTTCGGCATATGCCGGGCTATTTTGCGGACGCGTCATCTGCTTGAGCCGCTGCGATTCTTCATCCGTAGTCAGCGAACGCAGATCATTTATCTGCCGGTTCATCGCGACGATGTTGTCGCTCAAACGACCGATCTCAGTAATGCGAGCTTTCTGTTCTCCGCGCAAACCTTCCAGTTGAGCGATCAACGGTTGTACGGTCGAGGGCAGCCGCTCCATGTTCTTGCTCATTAGGTCCAGCCGGCGTTTATCGATCGCGTCCAATTCTTTCTGTGCGACCGCCAATTCATTCTCGAAGAATTTGCGGGTCTGCTCGGCGGTCTTGCGACTATCTTCGGTCTGCGCGTTAACATATTGCGCGGAAAGCTCGGCCGTTACCGCCTTGGTGCTCGCCGCCTCGCGGCCGCGATATTTGATGCGGAAACTGGGCGCCTGGCGTTCTTCCCCGCCGCGTTCGATATCGACCACGATGTGCTGGCGCATCACGTCCACGATGGTTTCCATCGGCACGCCGGACTTTCGTTCCTTCTCGTAAAGGTTGTACTTCTGGATCATCGGCTCGAGCGATGAACGGCTTTGTACCTGTTGCGTCATGCTGTCCAAACGTGACGACAGTGCGCCGCTATCGGTACTCGCGGGCATTACCATATTCGGGATCGTGGGGGGCTGCACGATCAACAGCGCCGTCGATTCATACACATTCGGCAAGCGCCAAACGACCAGCGCGATCGCGCTGGCGACGGCCAAGGCCGGCAGAATGATCAACCACTTGCGGCGCCAAAAGATATGGACGTACTCGCCGGGTTTTCGTTGTCGGAATTCTGCACTCATGATTCTGTCACTCCCAACGCTTCGGTGGCGGTGGCGGCGGAATTTTGGCGATGGAACCGTCGCGCGGCCCAACCCACCAACACAAAACCTGCGCCGACAAAAAGCATCACCGGCGGTTCCGGGCGTGTGCCCCAAACCCAAACGACCAACGCGGCTGTGCCCAGCGCGATCACCGTCGAAACTAAGATCAATGGACTCTTCATAACGGAACCTGTAAGCGATTCATCCCCCGTGCTCTATAACGTGGCCAAGGTCTTACGCGCCTCGTCGGCCTGCGCAAAACCAGTTTTCTCGCCTATAACGAGGGCCTGTTCCAACTCGCGGCGCGCTCCCTGCTTATCGCCGCCCGCGGCCAATGCCAATCCCAACCGATACCGGTATCCGGGATTGGGCGCTACGCCCCGACGCGATGCCAAAGCCTGATCCATATCGGCCGCCTTTTGTAACTGCTCGGTAGCCGATGGGAACAATCCCTTTTTGTAGTAAACCCACCCGAGCGTATCCAAATAACCTGGTTCGTCGGGAAACTGCGATACCGCGGTTTGCGCTAAGCGTAGCGCCTCGTCTAAATTGCCTTTGTCATACTCGGCGAAAAGCCACGCCAAATTGTTCGATGCGATGGCGGAACTCTTTTCCAATTCCAACGCTTTAGAATAGTTCGTGACGGCCGCGTCATAATTGCCCCGGCTATCCTCTAGGATTCCCAGCAAAGTGTAGGTTCCGGCGTCGTCTGGATTGCGATCCAAGACCGCCCGATATTGACTAACCGCCTGATCAACGCGATTCAACGTCGCCAAAACCGCGGCGTAACCCAAGTAAGCCGGCAGATAGTCCGGATTCTGCTGAAGCGCCACCTGATATTCCGCTTCGGCGCCGCCCAGATTCTTTTGCGCCGCAAAAACCTGCGCCTTCAGATAATGCGCCTGCGAACTTACGATGTTGTTACCGGCGGCGGTCGCGATGGCGACGTCCAGCCGACTATGCGCTTGATCTAACTGCTTCCTGGTCGTAAGCACGGCGATCAAGCCGTTCAAGGAATCAAAATCTGCTTTATCCAAAGAAAGCGCGCGGTCATACAACGCTACGGCCTCATCCAACTTACCTTCGCGACGTGCCAGCCGAGCCAGATTCGCATATGAAGCCGGGCTATTTGGCGCCGCGGCTTGGGCCGCCATAAGGTCTTCCTTAGCTGCGGCCACGTCATTCATTTGCAGCCGGGCCAGCCCCCGGATCATCAACGCCTTGACGCGAAATTCATTCAGCAGTTGGGATGACATCTCGGCGTCCGGGCTGGACTTGGCCAATTGGGCGATCAACTCGTCGCCGATCCGCATCGCGTTCTTGGGATCGTTGGCCGCAAAACTAATTTGCGCGCTCAACAATTTGCCGAACACGTAATCGGGGTAAAATTTTTCGAGGTCAGCAGCAAAGCCGCGCGCTTGATCCATTTGACCGGCGCGGGCCTTGGCATCTGCCATGTAATAGAGCCCGGAACGGGAAGATGGCTCTTGCTTTAGCACCTCTTCCAGATCTTTGATGGCGTCTTTGGTCAGACCCCGTTCCAGTGAAATGCGAGCGCGTAAAAGGATCGCCTGAATATCGTATTGGTTTTGTTTAAGCGCGGCGTCAACTTGGGCTTGTGCGCCCGCCAGGTCACGTCGCTGCAACATTATTTCACCGATCCGATAACGCCCACGGGCGTAATCGGGCAACGCGGCAAGCAGTTCCAAATAGACCTGTTGCGCCTGGTCCAATCGATTGGTCGCGGCGTAGAAGTCGGCCAGCATCGCGCGGCCTTCGGGTCGTTCCGGCGACAATGCAGCCAAGGATAAATATTCCCGCTCGGCCTGGTCGGTTTGGCCCAGCGCCAAATAGAAACCGGCTAACGCCAATCGGGGATTCTTGTTATTGGGTTCGACCTCGACGGCGCGGCGGAGTTCCGCTTCGGCTTCGCCGGTACGCTTTAGCCGGGCTAAGAACTGACCGAATTCCGCATGGGCGACGCTGGAATTACCATTAACTCCGATGGCTTGCCGAAAGGTCGTTTCGGCCTCGGTTAGTAGGTCGGTCTTGATATAGAACCGGGCCAGGCTGATATAGGAATCGATACGCTGTGGGTCCAGTGAGATCGCGCGATTCAATTCCGCCAGTACTTCTTCACGGGGACGGCCCTGCGCCATCAACACGCTGGCTTTCAGAATGTGACCTTCGATGTGTCCGGCGTTTTGGCTCAGAACGTAATCGGCCAAGCTATTCGCTTCGTCGATCGCCGGCGGGTTGAAGAGCAGATAGTAGTTGCCGAGTTTCACTCGCGAATCCAGATGATTTGCGTCCAGATCGGCGGCCCGCTTGGCTTCATCAAAGGCTTCGGGTATTCGCTTCAGCCCTTCATAGGCGCGCGCCAATCCCCAATGTCCGGCGGCGAACATATCGTCGATCTGGATAGCGTTACGAAATTCGAGCGAGGCTTCCTGAAATTTCTCTTCTTTCAGATAACCTTCGCCGCGATCGACATGCGCCTGTTTAGCTTTTTGCGGACTAGTGCAGCTCGCCAGACCCAAAAGGGCCAGGAGCAACAAAGACAGGATGATGATCTGCTGCCAACGGCAGCGGCACTCTCGGGACATATTGACCCTTTTTATCGAATAACGAAGACAGCCGGTCATTCATTGGGACGGGGACAACCGTCCTTCAGAAGCTGCTTCATCCCCTGATTGTTATGGATTCCGAAGCAAAAGGAGGGCAACTCCGAGCTTGGAAATCGAATTCGATTCGATCGCAGTCGAACCAATTTCAGCGGATCCTCCGGAATTTTCCTTCGATCGCAGTCGAACGAACGCCAGATTCACCATTTTTCAAAACAACTTGAGCGACCGAAATTACCGTCCACCCATCCGTAAAACCCGCTTCCCTTTGGAGCCGGCTAATCTAGTAAATAGCAAATTAGCCACCCCTTCCAAGAAAATTAAGATTTAATATGTTTAATTCAGGCTTTGACTGATCGGGGTCTAATTGCGTGTTTTTCCTAGAGTAATCACGCAACTACGCCAAAATTAATCTGGTACGAAGGGAGGTAAGGCGGGCGAAAGTTGCGCCGCCAAATCGCTTATTGATTCTAGCTCAGGAGGACCGGCCTTGTCCACGGGAATCATTAAACGGACCATGGCGCCATCTGAACGCCCACGCCGGGCGCTATCGAACACCATATAAACCTTGTCCCAATACTCGCTGGCCACCGACCGGCCGCGTCCCTGATACCAATAGACTAGGACCGCGCGGTAACTGCCATTTTGAATAAGATACTGATTTGCCTGAAACGAGGGCCGCCCATCGGCCGGTTTGATCGTGATCAGCGCCTGGTTGCTCAGGATCCAGCCGGAACCCGGCAAACAATTCAACGGGCTGTGATAGGTAGCCCCGGTTCGCTGGGTGTAATAGTAGCCAATGTAGATGTTCGCGATCGGACCTTTCGGTAACGAGTAATCGCGGGTGATGTATTCATTGGCGCGCAAAACAACCTCGATATCCGCCGGGAACCGCAATTCGGGACTTGATTGAAACCAGCGACCAAGTTGGGCCGGGAATTGGGCCAAAGGCCGGCGTGCGACCTGGGCGTCACCAACCCGATCCAACCGATGCACGATAATGCCGGACGCCAACATGACGGCGAACAAAATGCCAAAGCGGAGTGCGGTTCTTACTTCAGGGTTCACGACGTCACCGGTGTTTCGTCAGTTGGGCTTGGTTTTGGGCTTGGCTGGGGCATAGCTTTTTTGTGAAGCCGGAAATAGATACGATCCATTGACCAGCCAAGCAAGATCAAAAGGGCGAAGCCAAGCAGATATACCGCCCAGCCGGAAAACGTGTGGAAAAAGCCGAGTGCAACCGTCGCGCCGTAGTAATGCGCCAGGAATCCGGTACCACTAACCCGCAGGGCATTGGTCAAAACCGCCAGCGGCACGGCGAGCGCCACGATCACCACCGCCCGCCAAAATAAGTAACTGGTAAAAAGGGCGCGAAACTTTCCGGCCAGCGTATCTGAGACAAACGGGCGCGAGAATTTGCCGCTGGTCAGATAGGCAAAGATCGCGGCTAGGCTGACCAGCGTCATCAGCGAACGAATGCCACTGCAAGCCTCGACCACTTCCAGCCGCGTGGGTTCGATCGCGCCCCGCGCCAATAGTTCGATCACATTTCCCTGACGCAAAACCGGCAAGCCGCCGAGCTGCATTGATTTCACCGCGCATTGTGAAGCAAAGATCTGCAGCGGGAACGCGATCTTGTTAAAGATCAGCGCGGGAATCGGTATCGCCAATAACAAGAGCAGGAAAGCAAACCAAACGATCTGCAATCGTCGCCACCCCCACCAATACAGCACCATTCCGGCCAACAACCAGACCAGCGAAAGCCGTTGCACAAACAATTCCGCACCGGCCGTACCGGCCCATAACGCCATCGCAGCCGTGATCACCATAACCAGGCCCAATACCGCCTGCGGGCGGGCGGGGAACTTTTCCCAAGTCTTTGATTCGGCCCAAACGACAAACACGATCACGAGCGGGATCAACAAACCGTGCGAATAGTTTTCGTCAGTCCACCAATCGAACGCGAGTTTACGCAGGACGCTGGAATACATATAGCCCAACGCCGCAGCGATGGCCGCGACTTGCGCAAAACGGGTCCACGAAGCGGACGGTTTGACCCTAATTGGTTCGATATTTTCCAAGCGGATTTGGGGCTCTCAATGTTGGTCGAAGAATTCGGAAGCAGTGGCGCATCCAGTGTCAGTTCCAGATGACCTAGTAGAGGTTAAACTAAAATGGAGGGAAATGGCCAGAAAAATCGTATTGACTCAGTTCGTTCATCGTCAACGGGAATTCGTTACGACCACTCTAAAACCGAAGTAACCAAAGGCATCACCTCGAAAGTTAGTGACTATCCGAGCAACTTCAATTCCCGTAATGCCTCGATCGTAGGAGCGGGCATTTGCCACAGCCAATCGATGCGCAGATAGAATCCGCCTAGCGCCTTTGAACGGTAAATGCCGTCACGGGTGTCGGCCAGATGGTATAACCCGTCTTCGCCCAGTTCATTAAATTCAGCCTGCCGCCGAGTGAAATCCACTAGCCAGTATTCCGGTATTCCGGCTTCCTCGTATTCGATAAATTTTTCGCCACGATCGGGGCCAACACTCTCTGGCGAGATTATCTCAATCGCGAGATCTGCCGGTCCATCCAAAAAAGTATCTTTAAGCAAATCCAATCGCTCGCGCTTGACGAAAAGAATATCCGGCTCTCGCCCCCGTTTTTGCGCCGCCAGTTTCATGGCAAACGGCGCGGAAACTATCCGGCCCAAATCGTGCAATTCGACGTAAAGCCCCACCGTGTGAAGCAGAAACAACAGGATCTCTTGATGTCGTTGAGCAGCCGGTGCCATTTTGATCACCTCCCCATCAACCCATTCCAGAATCTGGGTGTCTTCACCGATCGTGAGATATTGCTCAAATGTGATGTATCCGGCCGGTACCGCCGGCGATGGCGCGATGGGCCCCGGCTGGTCCAAAATTTCGGTGCTCATAGATCAAACTCCTTTTCGCCCGCGAACCGATATTAAATAATGTTACACCAGATTAAGGAGGAAACAAGAGCGAAAGCCGTCGGTGAGGCGTAAAAAATGTGCGTATCTTCGGCTAAACCTACCGCGTCGCGCGCAACCGTACTCGATAAAGAATAAAGCTGCCGAACATGCGGCCCGCG
>JBDSEC010000424.1:0-3981 GCA_039920205.1 Pyrinomonadaceae bacterium | reverse complement strand
CTTCAGTTTGGCGACCTGCTCGTCAGTAAACGGCGCATCGATCAAGGCGGCTTTCAACGCATCAAGCATCCGTGCCAATTCGCTAGCATTGCCCGTCATCGTGACATTGATCGAGTCGTAATCGGTGTCAACGACCAACGTTCCCCCAAGTTCGTCCTCGAAAAAGTTCTTGGTTTCGGGCTCGGGAAAAAGACTGTCGCCCAACAAAGCCATCACCCCAGACTTGCCCGCCGGGTCGAACGCGGCACCGCTATGTATTCTCCGTTGCAGAGAAACCTTGCCGTCACCCGGTTGCGGTAGAAAAACGATCCGCAATCCATTGAGCAAAACGTCACGATCCGCGCCCGAGGTCTGCGCCGCGACCGGAAAGCATAAGGCCGAAAAGGAAAAAATCAGGAGAATTGCAAAGTGGCCGACAACCCTAGGAATAGTAATTGATCTCATAATGCGTTGGTATTTATTAAAAAACCGGGAAAGTGCTTAAATTCGATCTGCAATTAAGTTTAGATGCCGCATGGTTGCCCGTCAACCGTTTGCGAATTTCGTGCATCAGACGGTAGGGCGATAACATCGCCCGGTTTTTAACACAAGATATTGTGGTTGAACTGACGCAGACGCGCTTTACCAAGCGATAAAGAATTGTATAATGTAAATTAGGCGGCTTTTTAAGCATATTCTTATTAGTGGCGGTCAGTTCACAAGGCAAAAATAGGGTCGGTTTTGCGTTCTTGCAACGGAATCCGTTTCGGTCAACGCGAGGAGAGCTATGAAACAGTGTTTATCTTGTCAGGAAGAGATCGGCGACAAGTTCAGCTTTTGTCCGGTATGCGGCACCCCGCTCCAAGCCGTGGAGAAAGCTGTGGAAACGTCGAATGCTCGCGTGGCGGAGACAGTACCGGTGGCGGCACCGAGTTATTTTTCGGAACCGGATGAATCGAACATCATCGCGGAAGAGACCACCGATGAGTTGCCTGCCGCAGTGACGATCCCGACCCCGGCGGTCACCGAAGCGGCCAATGGATTCGCCGCTGGTCACATTCTATCGGTCGATGGCACTGGCGAAATGTCAGATACGCCGATCAACGATGACATTCTTGAGTCCGTTGGCGGGACCGAGATCTCGAAATACATCCACGATGACGGTGAGTACCACTTGACCATCATGGACGATTCCGGCCTGGTCAGCCGTTTAGCGGGCGAGATCGGCGGCGTTGCACGTCAGTCGCAATTGACCTGGCCCGAATTCAAACGGGACCCGATCGGTTTCTTCAAGCGTTCGGCCACGGGTTACGGCCGGGTAGTATCGAATTTCTTTGGCAACAAATACATCGCGGCAGCGATCGGCGTTTCGGTTTTGGTCATCGGAATCTTCGCCGTCGGCATTTGGGTTTCCAGCCGCTTTGCCACCTCGCTCCAGCTTTTAGGAGCGCGGCACATTGGCCGTTTCTCGGTGCTGCAGATCACGATGTTCGTTTTGGGGGTGGCCGCATTCGGATTGATCTCGGCCACGTTGATCAGTTGGATCACCCGTCGCAATACCGCCATCGTGATCGGCGGCGAAGAACGTGATAAGACGGCCGCTACCTCTGGTGTCGCCGTTGCTTTAGGCCTTCCGTTGATCATGGCGGCGGCGTTCATCTTTTTCTTCTTTTACGGTGGGGTCTTTCAGAAAAGCCGGCAGAATCCGAATGAGGATCTCGTGGTCGAGAATTTAGTCGACATTCCGGACGTTCAGCCCACGCCGGACGAAGGAACGGCTGGTAAAGATAAGGGCACCGGTGGCGGGTCCAAGCCGAAGCAGGAAAAACCCGGCGGTGGTGGCGGTGGTGGCCGCCAGGAAGAGACTCCCGCTTCGCAGGGCAAACTTCCGCCGGCGTCGAACAATGATCCGATCGTGGCGCCAAATCCCAAGCCGCCCCCGCCGACCAAGGATCCGCTGATCGTTCCGCCCAATATTAATGCGGACCCGACTTTGTTCCCGCCGGATAGATCCAGCACGAACTTTGGCGATCCGAACTCGAAGACCACGGCGACCTCGTCCGGCCCCGGTACAAATGGGGGCATCGGAACCGGTGATCGCGGCGGCGTAGGACCGGGTAGCGGTAACGGCGTAGGTCCTGGTAATGGACGAAACACGGGCGGCGGCGATCCAAATGACGGCGGCGGCGGGCCGGGTGGCGGTGGCGGCGGCACCGATTACAATAAAGTGTTCAGCCCGAAAGAAGTGAACCAGAAGGCGCGTATTTTGTCTAAACCGTCTCCGGAATACACTGAACAAGCGCGGGTAAACCAGACCGTCGGCACGGTGCGTTTGCAAGCCGTATTCTCGTCATCGGGTCAGGTTACGGGTATCCGTCCGCTTAATCAGTTGCCCTATGGCTTGACGGATAAAGCGATCGCCGCTTGCCGGCGTATCCAATTCTCGCCGGCAATGAAAGACGGCCGCGCGGTTTCGCAATACGTGACGATCGAATACAACTTTAATATCTACTAAGAGGTAGACAGTAGACGGTAGACGGTAGACAGTAGGTTGTTTCGAAAGAACTAAATGCTTCCTTTCTTGAATGAGAGAGGGAGCATTTTTTGTTCACGGCGGAAACCCGTTAACCAGGTAGGTTGCCGCGACTCACGGCATTATCGCAACCTTTTAGGTAGGGTAAATCAATCTACGCCAGATCCCGTGCTTCATAACATAAAAACTACCGTCTACTGGCTACCGTCTACTGGCTACCGTCTACTGGCTACTGGCTACTGACTACTTCTTCCTTTTCCTTGCAAGCCTCACCGTGCCTGTCGTTCTAAAACCATAAGTTAGCGGGAATGTTTCGGATCTTCGATTCGTCTTTCCCCGACGGGCCGTTGCGCGTCGTCGCAATCGCCGCCGAGACATTTTGGTTAAGGAGATCTTCCATGAAGCGCAAGCTCGTTCTATTCACAATTCTTGTAACGGCCGTTTCCATCGTTAGTTTTGCCGCGGCGGCCAAACGCCGAACGGCGACCCCCGCGGCCGCCGCTCAAGACCAAGGCGCCAATCCCGGTGCCCTGATCGCGACAGATGGTAAAGGCCAGGCCCTGGGTCAATGCCCGCTGAAACACACGGATGTAAAAGCGGAGATCAGCGGGTTCATTTCGCGCGTGGTGGTTACGCAGGAATTCGAAAACCCGTACAGCGAAAAGATCGAAGCCGTTTACACGTTTCCCTTGCCCCAACGTGCGGCCGTGGACGATATGACGATGCGCGTGGGCGACCGCACTGTACGCGGAAAGATATTACGCCGCGAAGAGGCGCAGGCCGTATATGAGGCCGCGCGATCGAACGGTCAGGTCGCAAGTCTATTAGACCAAGAGCGCCCCAACATCTTCACTCAATCGGTCGCCAATATCATGCCCGGCGAAAAAGTATCGGTGCAGATCAGTTACGTCGAAACGTTGAATTACGAAGACGGTTCGTACCAGTTCGTGTTCCCGATGGTCGTTGGTCCGCGTTACATTCCCGGCACGCCGACCGGAAAGCAAGGCGGTGGCTACGCGCCCGACACGACCCGGGTTCCGGATGCCTCGCGCATTACGCCGAACGTCGCGCCCGCGGGCACCCGCGCCGGTCATGACATTTCGTTGGAGGTTACCCTCGACGCCGGCGTGCCGATCGACAGCGTTCGCTCGATGTCCCACGAGGTCACGACGCAAAATTTCTCCGCCAGCCGAGCCGGGATCCGTCTGACGAATGCCGAGACTATTCCGAATAAAGATTTCATTCTTAAATACGACGTCGCCGGCAAGAAAATAAACGATGCCGTGTTAAATCATCGCGATGGCGCCGGCGGATTCTTTACCTTGATCTTGCAGCCACCGGACACGATCGCGCCGGCCGACGTTACGCCCAAAGAGATCGTCTTCGTCGTCGATACCTCTGGTTCTATGGGCGGCTTTCCGTTAGACAAAGCCAAAGAATCAATGAAGCTAGCGTTGGATAATTTATAT